>SBBV01000538.1 GCA_005240015.1 Candidatus Odyssella thessalonicensis
CACGAAGAGGCCTGATATGCGCCGTAGCCGCAAATCCCTTCTTCGTCGCCGCGAACGCTTCGCGTTCGACGTGTCTTCGTGGCGACCGTTTCCGGTCCCAAGCGTCAGATTCGATCCACTAGTTCTTCCGCGCGTCCTTCACCTCGACGACGACGGCCATGCCGGTGTCGCCGGCGGCGCAGCCGGTGAAGAGGCCGCGGCCGCCGCCGCGCTCGACCAGCTCCTCGATGATCTCGATCACGAGCCGCATGCCGGTGGGACCGTTGGGATGGCCCCAGATCAGCGAGCACCCGTAATTGTTCATCTTGTTGACGTCGTAGCCGGTCTCGCGGGCGAATACGATGTCGTTGACGGCGAACGGGTTGTGCGTCTTCACGACGTCGATCTGCTTCAGGTCCAGGCCGGCGCGCTCGAGCGCCTGGCGCGCCGCCGGCACGGGTGCCGCGGGCATGTAGGCGTGCTTGGCGCGCGCCTGGCCGTAGCTCCGCATCGCGATCTCGATCTTCGGATTCTTCGAAAGCTCGCGCGCGCGCTCGGGCGTAGTGAGGATGATGGCCGCGCCGCCGTCCGCCGGATGCGTCTGCCCGCCATAGGTGACCGTGCCGCCCTCGACGACCGGCTTCAGCTTCGCGAGCCCTTCCTTGGTCGAGGCGCGGATGCCCTCGTCGCCGGGGACCGTGCCCGCCGCTTTCTTGAACTGCGGATCGGGCACCTCGAACGGCAGGGTCATGTAGCGCTTCTGGAACGCGTGGTCGTTGGCGAGCGCGGCCTCGTATTGCTGCCAGCGCCGCAGCACGACCTCGTGCTGCTCCTCGGTGCCGATCTGCCAGTCGCGCGCGCAGTTCTCGGCGGTGCCGACCATGGCCGGGCCGCCCAAGGGATCGTACGAGAAATTGTCGAGCATCCAGTGCTCGAGCAAGGGCGCCCCACCCTGCGCCTGCGGCTGCGGATACATGACCACCGGGGAATTCGAAGTGCGGTCGCCGGTGATGCAGAGCGAGGTGGTGCCGAAGCCCTGCTCGATGTCGCCGGCCGCGGTGGCGAGCACGCGCGCGCTGGTGGCGCAGGCCTGCGCGACGACCGTGCCGCCGACATTGGAATTGCCGATCATGCTCATGAGCCAGGGCAGGCCGTAGAAGGAGCTGCGCTGCGGCGTCGTCGTGCCGAAGACCGCGTGATCGAACACGCTCGCCGGAATGTTGCGCTTGGCGAGCTCGGCCCGCGCCACGTGCGCGGCGAAGCGCACGGCGTGGAGATTGGCGAAGCTCCCCTGCCACTTGGCGAAAGGCGTGCTCCAATAGCCGCCATAGGGGATCGAGACCTTCTGGAACGCGGACATCGTCGGCCCTCCGGGAATGCGGCCGCCTCTGCGGGGAGGCGCGCTCGTTATCGCATTTGGGCCGCCCGAGGGGAATTGTTATGTTGCATACCGGTTTTGCGATGATGCGCCGCAGGCTAGACGCAAGTATCGACAGGACACCGTCATCCTGAGCGAAGCGAAGGACCTGGCTTCCGCGCAAAGACCGTTGGCGGTTGAAGCGAGATCCTTCGCTTCGCTCAGGATGACGGTGAGGCATTGCCTTCCGCGCAAGAGACGGCGACAGTCGCGGCGTCATGACGGCGCCGCTGACCCACCGCACGCATCCCGTGGCCGTCATTTCCGCCGGCGCGCTGATCTGCCTTTCGGCGGGCTCGGTCTATGGCTGGAGCCTGTTCTACCAGCCGATCGAGACCGACCTCAGAATCGGCCGCACCTGGCTCTCGGGTGCCTTCTCGATCGCGAGCATCCTGTTCGCTCTCGCCATGGTGGTGGCACCGATGCTGTTCCGCGGCCAGCCCGCGCCGCGGCTCGCCTTGCTGAGCGGTACGCTGTGCGGCGCTGGCATGGCGGTCCCCGGCCTCGTGCGCGAGCTCTGGTGCATCGTCGCCGGCTACGGCCTCCTCTTCGGCGCCGGTTGCGGCATCGCCTACAGCGTGGCGCTTCAGGCCAACGTGATGGCGCTGCCGCATCGGCGAGGGCTCGCCGCCGGGCTCACCGCCGGTTCGGGCGCGCTCGGCTCGGTCGCGGCCGCGATCGCATTTCGCGCGATGATCGACGCGATCGGTCCGTGGTCGACGCTGGTCTGGAGCGGCGCCGGGTTTTTCGCGTTCTCCATCGTCGCCGCGTCGCTGATGCGCGGCATCGTGATGCCGGCGCCAGGGCGCAGCACCGCCGCGAACCGCGCCGAGACCGCGAGCGAGCGCCGGATCGAGATCACGCTGTGGCTCGGCTTCTTCTTCGGCGCCTGCGCCGGGCTGATGGCGTTGGGGCACGCCGCCGGCATCGCGCTCGCCTATGGCGGCGCGCTAGCCCCGGTGGCTTTCGCCACCGCGCTCATCACCGGCTGCAACGGCGTGGGCCGCCTCGGCGCCGGCTGGCTCGCCGATCTTCTGCCCGTGCGGCGCATCTTGATAGCGGCGCCGCTGCTCGCGGCCGCAGCGCTCGCCGCGCTCGCGCTCATTCCCGACATCAACCTCGCTCTCGCCGTCCTCGGCGCGACGGGCCTCGCCTACGGCGCGATGGCGGCCACCTACCCGGCCTCGGTCGCGATCTATTTCGGCGTCGCGCGCACGGCCACCGTTTACGGGCGCGTGTTCACGTCATGGGGTGTCGCCGGCCTCGTGGCCCCCGGCCTCGGTGGATATTTCTTCGACACTTTCGGCGGCTACGGGCTCGCGCTGGCGCTCGCGGCCGGCGCCGGCGTGCTCTCCGCCGCG
>SBBV01000571.1 GCA_005240015.1 Candidatus Odyssella thessalonicensis
GCTCGACGCCGCCGAGCTTGCCGTCGCCGTTCTTGTCGAGACGCGCGAACATGCGGTCGACGAACTCGCCGCGGCGCTGGTCGCCGTAGGCCGCGAACTCCTCCTTGCTGATGAAGCCGTCGCCGTCCTTGTCGGCCTTCTTGAACTCGGCGCCGCGCGCGGCGTCGTATTCGGCCTTGGTGATCTTGCCGTCCTTGTCGGCGTCGAGGCGCTCCATGAATTGCGTGCGGAAGCGGTCGCCAGGGCTCTTCGGGCCCGGGCTCGTCTGCGCCAGCGCGGCGGTACCCAGGCCAAACGCGATGGCCGTGCCGGCCAGAAGGACACTCACTCGTCGCATATTGCTCTCCTCGTTGGCTCGCTCGCGCGAGCGGTTTCGATCCGGATGGGATGGCCCCACCGCCCACATCGCCCTAGACGCGGCGGCCGCCGGAATCCGTCGCGCGATCGGCGGCGTGCCGCGCCGGAAGAGAGACTCGCGTGAGGCGATATTTTCTTACTTTGTTCTTCCTGGGGTTGTCAATACGTTCCGCGAACAAAATTTCTGCGCGAGATGCGACGGAACCCGCGGGCCGGCGCGTTAAGCGCCGCGCGCCGGCTTGGCCGGCCTGCGCCGTTGCGTGATGACGCCGGCGCAAGCCGCGCCCTATAGTGCGGGCAAAACCGGGAGGCTCACGATGCGCGCCCTGCCGTTCGCCGCCACCGCCGTCGCTTTCGCCGCCGCCGGCTGCATCCCCGCCAGCCCGGCGACGTTTCGCGGCTGGCCCGAGCCGCCGCACATGTTCGTCGACTGCACCGGCGCCCCCAACGGGGCCGCGGCGTGCTTCGAACAGGCGCGCGCGCGATGCCCGCAAGGCTACCAGCTGGCGGAGCACCGCGCCGATCCGCCGATCAACCGCAACCAGATCATCGTGCGTTGCGGCCCGCCGCTGGCGGTCGAGGAGCAGACGCCGCCGCCGCGACCGGCCGTGCGCCGCGCGCCGCAGCAGCCGGTGCCGAAGTGAGGCGGCCACGAAACGGCGATGACAATGAAGGAAGATGGTGCCGCCGGTCAGAATTGAACTGACGACCTATCCCTTACCAAGGGATTGCGCTACCACTACGCTACGGCGGCACGGGGTGAGGCAGTAACGCCGGCGGAAACGAGCCGCCGGCGCGTCGGGAATATGCCCCTCCCGGCCGGGCCGTTCAAGCCTCGGCGCTTCATCCCCGCCGAGCCGCGCTGTCGCAGCATTCTCAGCGCTCCGCCATGACCAGCCGCGACGATACTCCAGAGAAGCCCGCGCTCACGCCGAAGACCGCCGCCGCGCGCGCCGCGCGCGAGCGCCGCCTCGCCGAAGCGCTGCGCGCCAATCTGAAGCGCCGCAAGGAGCAATCGCGCGGCCGCGCCGAGGCTTTCGGCGAATCGCCGCCGCGCGGCGGCAAAGAAAAGTGAAACAGGGAGGCGGGGGCCAAGGAGAGGCAAAAAAGGCTCACCACGAGGAGACGAAGGCCACGAAGAGAAGGAAAATGCGCGCCGAAGGCGCGCGAGTCAGCGGGTAAGATCGAGCTGCGTGGTCTTCGTGTCTCCGTGGTGATTCTTTTTCTCCCCGCCTCCCCGGCTCCCTGTTCACTTCACTTCATAGGCGCGGCGGAGCATGGCGTCGAGCAGGACCTGGCAGCCCGCGGCGAGGTCTTCGGGCTTGGCCGATTCGATCTCGTTGTGGCTGATGCCGTCGGCGCAGGGGACGAAGATCATCGCCGTGGGCGCCACGCGCGCCAGGTAGAGCGCGTCGTGGCCGGCGCCGCTGATGATGTCGCGATGCGGATAGCCGCGCGTCTTCGCGGCCTCGCGCACGGCGGCGATGCAGTCGGCGTGGAACGGCGTCGCCGGAAAATGCCAGATCTCCTTCACGTCGAGCGCCAAGCCGATCTCGCCGGCGATGCGCGCGGCCTGCGCGCGGAAGGTCTTGTCCATGATCGAAAGCTCCGCCTCGTCGGGATGGCGGAACTCGACGGTGAGGAAGACGCGCCCCGGCACCGTGTTGCGCGATTGCGGATGCGATTCGATCACGCCGCAGGTGGCGCGCGCCAGCGGCATGTGCGTGAGGCCGATGTGGTTGACCATGTCGATAATGCGCGCAGCGCCCAGCAACGCGTCGCGGCGGCGCTCCATCGGCGTGGTGCCGGCATGCGATTCGGCACCGATCAGGTCCACCTCGTACCAGCGCTGGGCCTGGCCGCCGGTGACGACGCCGATCGTCTTGCCGGCGGCCTCGAGGATGGGCCCCTGCTCGATGTGGCATTCGAAGAACGCGCCGACCTTGCGCCCGCCACAGGGCAGACTGCCGGCATAGCCGATCTTCTCGAGCGCGTCGCCGAACGCGACGCCGTCGCGGTCGGTCTTGGCCTTGATCTCGTCCTCGTTGAAGATGCCGGTGAACACGCCCGAGCCCATCATGGCCGGAGCGAAGCGGGCCCCCTCTTCGTTGGTCCAGACCGCGACCTCGATCGGCGCGTCGGTCTCGACGCCGGTCTCGTGAAGCGTGCGCAGCACTTCGAGCCCGGCCATCACGCCATAGGCGCCGTCGAACTTGCCGCCGGTGGGCTGCGTGTCGATGTGGCTGCCGGTCATCACCGGCGGGCGCGCGGGATCGCGGCCCTCGCGGCGCGCGAAGACGTTGCCCATGCGGTCGACGCTGACCGTGGCGCCCGCCGCCTTGCACCAGCCGGCGAAGAGATCGCGCGCTTTCTTGTCGAGGTCGGTGAGCGTGAGCCGGCAGACGCCGCCCTTCTCGGTGGCGCCGATCTTGGCCAGCTCCATCAGCGACTCCCAGAGCCGGGCGCCGTTTATGGTGAGGTTCGTCGGTGCGGACATGGCCTGCCCTCCTGCCCTGCGGAAATAACCTAGCGCAGCCTCTTGCTTTCTCGGCTTTGCGCGAATGCGGGTATCTCGGCTGCAATCGTCACCCAACCGTGCCGACTCTGCTCCCAGACCGAACGCGTCGGCAGCGGAAACGAAGGATCACCGAAGCAGCCGA
>SBBV01000561.1 GCA_005240015.1 Candidatus Odyssella thessalonicensis
AGGCGTTGATGCAGCCCGACATCTTGATCTTGAGATCGCCGATGTCGTGCACGCGCGCGAGATCGTTGAAGCGCTGCGTCAAGCGCTGGCTCACGGGGATCGAGCGCGCATTGGCGAGGCTGCAATAGTCGAGGCCCGGGCAGCAGATGATGTCGGTGATCTTGCCGGCGTTGGGCGTGGCGAGATTGAGCGCCGTGAGCGCGCGCCAGAGCGCCGGCAGCGCCGCGCGCGGCACATGCGGCAGCAGAAGGTTCTGCTCGTGGCTGACGCGGATCTCGCCGCAGCTATGCTGATCGGCGAGATCGGCGACGGCGTCCATCTGCTGGGCGCTCGCATCGCCGGGCGGCCCGCCCTCGGGCTTCAGCGACAGTGTGACGATCGCATAGCCGGGCTGGCGATGCGGCGCCACGTTGGTCTTGAGCCAGCGCGCGAAGGCCGGCTCGCTGAAGCGCAGCGCGTCGATCTCGGGCGCGGTTTCGGGCTGCGGCGCATAGGGCGGCGGCGAGAACTGCGCGGCGATGCCGGCGATGATCTCGATCGGCAGATCGAGCGCGCCGCCGCGGATCTGCTGCCACTCCTCCTCGACGCGGCGCGTCATCTCGGCGGCACCGATTTCGTGCACCAGGATCTTGATGCGCGACTTGAAGAGATTGTCGCGCCGCCCGAACTCGTTGTAGACGCGGAGAATCGCCTCCAGATACGAGAGCAGGTGCCGCTTCGGCAGGAATTCGCGGATCGTCTTGCCGATCATCGGCGTGCGCCCGAGCCCGCCGCCGACGATCACCTCGAACCCCACCTCGCCCGCGTCGTTGCGGTGCATGCGCAAGCCGATGTCGTGCACCTTCACCGCGGCGCGGTCGTTGGGCGAGCCGGTGACCGCGATCTTGAACTTGCGCGGCAGGAACGAGAATTCGGGATGCAAGGTCGACCACTGGCGCACGATCTCCGACCAGATGCGCGGGTCCTCGATCTCGTCGGGCGCGACACCGGCCCAGTGATCGGCGGTGACGTTGCGGATGCAGTTGCCGCTGGTCTGGAGGCCGTGCATCTCGACCGTGGCGAGGTCGGCCAGGATGTCGGGCACCTCGTCGAGCTTGATCCAGTTGAACTGGAGGTTCTGGCGCGTCGTGAAGTGGCCGAAGCCGCGGTCGTAGCGCCGCGCGATGTGCGCGAGCATGCGCAGCTGGCGCGATGACAGCGTGCCGTAGGGGATGGCGATCCGCAGCATGTAGGCGTGGAGCTGCAGATAGAGCCCGTTCATGAGGCGGAGCGGGCGGAACTCCTCTTCGGTGAGCTCGCCGGCGAGGCGGCGGCGCACCTGATCGCGGAACTGCGCGACGCGCTCGGCGACGAAGGTGCGATCGAATTCGTCGTAGCGGTACATGGGCTTGGCTCAGGGATAGGCCAGGTTCACCGCAGCGGCGACCGCATCGGCGACGGGCCGGCTCGGACCCGCGGCGCGGATCTGCTCGCGCAGGCTGGCTGCGCGCGGCCCTTCCGCACCTTCGAGCGCGGCGATGAGATAGGGGCCGACGACGATCGCGGCCTCGGCATCCTTCTGGCCGCGCGCGAGCAGGGCGGACGCCGCCCGCTCCTCGCGCGCCACGACGCTCTGGCGGATCTCGGTCGACCAGGTGCCGGCCGCGGTGAGATAGACCACGGCGCCGTCGGCGAGGCGGTTGGCGGTGAGGATCTGCAAGCTCGGCTGGGCGCGGCTCATGCGGCGGCCTCCAGGCTGGGGTTCTCGACAAGGTTGCGATTGGCGAGCGCGGCGACCTCGCCGACGATGATCAGCGCAGGCCCGCCATCGGCATGGCGCTGCGCGAGGTCGGGCAGCTCGCGGAGCGTGCCGAGCGAGAGCCTTTGGTCGCGCCGCGTGCCGCGCGCGACGATGGCGACCGGCGTTGCCGGCGAGAGCCCGGCCGCGACGAGCCGCGACGACACCGCGGCGGCCGCGCTCAGCCCCATGTAGACGACGATCGTGCGATCCTTGCGCGCGAGGCCGTCCCAATCGGCGAGCGGCGCGCCGTCGCGGCCGTGGCCGCTCACGAACGTGACCGAGTTCGCATGGTCGCGATGCGTGAGCGGGATGCCGACGGCGGCGGCGCAGCCGAGTGCGGCGGTGATGCCGGGCACCACGATCGCCTCGACGCCGTGCTGGGCGAGGAACTCCGCCTCCTCGCCGCCGCGGCCGAAGATGAAGGGATCGCCGCCTTTGAGGCGCACGACGCGCTTGCCGGCGCGGGCCGCTGCGAGCAACGCGCCGTTGATCTCGACCTGCTCGTGGCTGTGCCGGCCCTTCTGCTTGCCGACATAGACGCGCTCGGCCTCGCGCCGCGCAGAGTCGAGAATCTCGGGGCCGATCAGCTCGTCGTAGAACACCACATCGGCCTGCTGCAGCAGCTGCAGCGCGCGCAGGGTGAGGAGATCCGGATCGCCGGGGCCCGCGCCGACGATGTGCACGACGCCCGCCTCGGCGCGCGTCTCGGCACGCCGGTTCAGCAGCGCAAGGAGGTGCCGCTGCGCTTCGGCCGGCCGGCCGGCCAGAACGGCCTCGCCGCAGGGGCCCTCGATGAGGCGCTGCCAGAGGTCGCGGCGCTCCGCGGGCTTCGGGAACAGCGCCTTGATGCGGTCGCGCAGCTTCGCGGCGAAGCGCGCGAGATCGCCGAGGCGCGCGGGCAGCACGCGCTCGATCTTCTCGCGGATGAGGCGCGCCAGCGCCGGAGACGCGCCGCCGGTGCTGATGCCGATCGCGACATCGCCGCGGCGGACGATGGCGGGCATGATGAAATCCGAGCGCTCGGGCTGGTCGACGACGTTCACGGGAACCCCGGCCTCGCGCGCCGCCGTGGCCAGCGCGCGGTCGCGCCTGCAGTCGCCGGTGGCGACGAAGGCGAGCGCCGCACGCTCGAAATCGTCGCGGGCCGGATCGCCGGGCAGCCAAGCCACGCCGGGCGAGGCCACGACGAGGCGCGCCTCGGGCGAAAGCTCGTTGGCGAAGAGGCGCACGGTGGCGCCGGCGGCAAGCGCCAGCCGCACGCGCTCGAGCGCCACCGGCGTGGCACCCAGGACGATGGCGGCCTTGCCCTTCAAGTCGAAGAAAGCGGGGAAATACGACATGAGTTTCACGCCCAGCCGCGGATGCGGACGGTCCCTGGTCTTGGCTGCTTGTCGGGCGAAGCGGCCTCACCGCGCGCGATGGGCGCAGGCGCGTGGGCCGAATACGACACGAGATGCGTGGAGATCACTGTCGACTCCTCGTTGCACGATGTGCCCACGAAGGTCGACTTCGTGGCGCTTTAGCATTTGGTGACGCGGTGCAAGCTGCACTTCAAATCACCGCGGACCCGATCGGGCGGGTCAGGCCTGCCAGGGCCGGGCGGCTCCGCCCGAAACCTTGACGCCTCGCAAAATAGGCGTCACTTCATCGAAGACAAATCGAGATTTTCTACGCCTGCTCCTCAGTTTCGCTGTGGCAATTCCTCCGAAACGGCTCCCCCCGCTCAACTCGCTGCGTGCCTTCGTGGCGGCCGCCCGGCATCTCAGCCTGGCCAAGGCCGCCGACGAGCTTGCCGTCACGCCCGGCGCGGTGAGCCAGCAGATCAAGCAGCTCGAGGACCATCTCGGCTGCGCCCTGTTCCGGCGCACGAACCGCCAATTGCTGCTGACCGACGAGGGCCAGGCCTGCCTGCCCGGCCTGCTCGAGGCGTTCGAGCGCATGCACGAGGCGCTGCGCGAGATCGCGCGCGTGGGCCAGGACGGGCGCTTGACCGTATCGGTGGCGCCCTCGCTCGCCTCGAAATGGCTGGTGCCGCGGCTCGACCGCTTCACGGCGCTCTATCCCGAGATCGACGTGCTCGTCTCGGCCTCGATGGCGCTCGCCGATTTCGAATCCGAGGACATCGACTGCGCGATCCGGTACGGCGCCGGCCGCTACCCCGGCCTCGTGGTCGAGAAGCTCATGGCCGAGAGCGTGGTGCCGGTGTGCAGCCCCTCGCTGTTGAAGGACAAGAAGGCGCTGAAGACGCCGGCCGACCTCGCGCACTTCACGCTGCTGCACGACGACAGCCCCGATCTCGACCCGAGCTGCCCCGATTGGCGCATGTGGCTGCGCGCGGCCGGCATCGAACACATCGGCGCGCGGCGCGGGCTGCGCTTCAACCAGTCGAGCCTCGTCGTCGAAGCGGCGATCTCCGGCCGCGGCGTGGCGCTCGCCAAGGCGCGCCTCGCCGCCGACGACATCCGCGCCGGCCGGCTCGTGACCCTGTTCAACGTGAAGCAGCCGATCCAGTTCGCCTACTACTTCGTGGCGCCGCCCGCGAAGAGCGCCCTGAAGCGCGTACAGCTCTTCCGCAAGTGGCTCGCCGACGAGATCGCGCGGGAGAAGTAGTGCGGCACTGGTGAGCTTGGCAGGTTCTGCAGCCCGAGGTATAGATCCGGCTTCGCCGCACCAAGTCTCTACCTTATATACGCCTCGGTCGCGTAGCGGCGCATCATGCGCTGGCTGTTGAAGTAGGAGGCGAGCTTGCTGATCGCCTGCTTCATCATCCCGATCCAGCGCGCGCGGTCGTTGTAGTAGAGCGGCAGCACCTCCGAGCGGAGCCGCTCGTAGAGCGAGTCGGCATCGTCGCCGCTGCCCTCGCCGCCGATCGACCAGCCGGTGACGCCGTCGATGCAACCCTCGACCCACCAGCCGTCGAGCACGCTGAACGAGGGCACGCCGTTCACGGCGGCCTTCATGCCGCTCGTGCCCGAGGCCTCGAGCGGCGGCAGCGGCGTGTTGAGCCAGACATCGGCGCCGGCCACGAGCGGCTTCGCCACGTTCATGTTGTAGTTGGGAATGAACGCGATCGGCACTTTGTTCGAGAGCTGGCGGATCATCTCGTGGATCTTCCTGATCATCTCCTTGCCGCTGCCGTCGCGCGGATGCGCCTTCCCGGCCATCACGACCTGGAACGGGTAGCGCTCGGCGATGGCCGAGAGCCGCTCGACGTCCGAG
>SBBV01000562.1 GCA_005240015.1 Candidatus Odyssella thessalonicensis
CCACGTCGTGCTCGCCACCGGCGTGAGCGGTATTCCGAGCCTCCCCGACATCCCCACGCTCGCCAACTTCGCAGGCACGGTCGTGCACTCGAGCCAGTACGAAGACGGCGAGGAATGGAAAGGCAAGAGCGCGCTCGTCATCGGCACCGGCAACAGCGGTCACGATATCGCGCAGGACCTCTATTCGGACGGCGCCAGGGTGACGCTCGTCCAGCGCAGCCCGACCTTGATCGTCAACATCGAGCCGAGCGCGCAGCTGCCCTACGCGCTCTACGGCGAAGGGCCGCCACTCGAGGATTGCGACCTCATCACGGCGTCGATGCCGCTGGCACTCATGCGGAAAAGTCACCAGGCCTTCACCGAGCGCGCGAAGCAGATCGACCGGGAGCTGCTCGATCGGCTCGAGCGCGTCGGCTTCAAGCTCGACTTCGGCGAGGACGGAACCGGCTGGCAGTTCAATTACCTGACGCGCGGCGGCGGCTATTACTTCAACGTCGGCTGCTCCGATCTCGTCGTCGAGGGAAAGATCGGGCTCGTGCAATTCGCCGACATCGCCGAATTCGTGGCGGAGGGCGCGCGCATGCGCGACGGCACGACGCTTGCCGCCGACCTCGTCGTGCTCGCGACCGGCTACAAGGGCCAGGAGCATCTTGTCCGCAAGCTGTTCGGCGACGCCGTCGCGGACCGGGTCGGCCCGATCTGGGGCTTCGGCGAGGGCGAGGAGCTGCGCAACATGTTCGCGCGCACGGCGCAGCCCGGCCTCTGGTTCATCGCCGGCAGCCTCGCCCAGTGTCGCATCTACTCGAAATATCTGGCAGTGCAGATCAAGGCCTGCGAGCTCGGCTTGCTCGCGCGCGGTAGCGCTCTGTCCGACGCCCCGGCGATACGCGATGCCGCCACACCCAGCCCCGCGCACGCGTCGGTTCCGACGTCTTCCCAGCGGTGAGGCTCGTTCTTCGCGGCCGGTGCCCGCACCCTCCTCGGCGATCATCAGGAGCGTGCATGCCGTTGGAGCGACACCCCCTATCCGCGATTGCTCAACCTCCAGTCGCCATGCTACGCCAGGATACGTGCGGGTTCCGGAGACACATCGGGGAGGGTGAAGTGGTGGGACGCGCCATCGTGTCCATGTTTCCGCGCTTGGTCGCTCTTGTCCTGCTCGCCGCGCCGGCCGGCGCGCAAGGCTGGACGAAGTACACCAACTCGGCGGACGGCTTCGAGGTCGAGATTTCGGGCGCCACGAAGGTGCAGCCGCGGAAAGGCGCCAGCGGCGGCGAGATCCGCGAGACGCTCTACATTCAGGAAGGCAAGGACTTTTCCTACAACGTCCTCGCGACACTTCACAAAACCCCGCCGGACTTCGAATCGCACGCGCGCATCAACTTCCGGGTCACGATCTGCCAACAGGGCGTTCCGGAGACGGTGGTCGAATTTCCCGCCGGACGCGCGGTCGAGAAGCGCGGCACCGCCTGCGACGGAAAGAATTACCGGGCCATCGCGCGGTTTTATGCCAAGGAAAACTGGACCTACTTTGTGGTCGCATTCTACAACAGCGCGAGCGGCGACGACGGTGGCGCATTGCGTTTCGTGCGCTCGTTCAGGGTGCTGCAATAGGCGCGATCGCGCGCGCAGCGGTCCGGCGTTCCTCGCGCCTTATCCCGCAGTGGCCACGGTTCCTGCCTCCCAAGCCCTCACCCAGCCCATCAGCTTTTCGCCGCCGTCTTTCGGCGGCGCCACGAGCTTGTGCCAGACCAGGAACGCCTCGCCCTCCTCGGCGATCATCAGGAGCGCGTGCATGCCCTTGGAGCGGCGGAGGGTCTCGAGCGCCTGCGCCGGCGTCTGGCAGATCGGCGCGCCGACATTGAGCGAGGTGTTCACGCACACCTCGACGCCGATGCGGCGGCCCAGCGCCTTCAAGATCGCGTGCGTCACCGGATCGGTCTCGGCGCGCACGATCTGGACGCGCGACGTGCCGTCCTGGTGCACGACCGCGGGCACGAGCCGGTGCGCCTCGGGCCGCGCCCGCGCCGTCAGCACCATGTAGTTGTAGGCGTTGTAGTCGGCGGCGGCAGCACCGGGCGAGAGCTCGAACAGGCGCTCGGCGGCGGCGCGCGTCGCCATCGGCGCCAACGGGCGCACCGCCTCGCGGTATTTGACGAGGCGGTTCAACGTCTCGAGCGTCCTGGAATTGGTCGGATTGGCGAGGATCGAGCGGTGGCCCAGCGCGCGCGGGCCGGTCTCGGCGCGGCCCTGGTACAATCCGACGACACCGTCGGCGGCGATGATCGACGCCACCAACTCGGCGATGCGCTGGCACTCGCGCGGATCGCGCACCGAGCCCAGCGTGCGATGGCCCATGTCGCCTGCCGCCGCCAGCGCCGCCGCGATCTCGGCGCGGCTCGGCGCTTCGCCGCAATAGAAGGCGTGGGTCAGCGTCTCGCCGGGTGGGCCGGCGCGGACGCCGGCCAGCCGATCGGCGCCGCCTATCACTTCGCGTGCCTGGCCGGCGTCGCCGGGCACCGG
>SBBV01000505.1 GCA_005240015.1 Candidatus Odyssella thessalonicensis
AGGCGCGCGGCGACGCGCTTCACGTCGGCGAGCGTCACGGCCGATATGTAGCCGTTGCGCTTGTCGAAATAGTCGGGGCCGTTGCCGTCGACCTGCGTGTTCACCAGCATGCGCGCGATGTCGCTCGACGAGGCGAAGCGCAGCGCGTAGGAGCCGGTGAGATAGGTCTTGGCCTCCTCGACCTCCTGGCCCGTCACTTCGCCGGCGGCCATGCGCTTCCATTCGGCGCGGATGATGTCGATCGACTCCTTGACGCGGCCGTTCTCGGTCGAGACCTGGCCCATATAGAGCGGGCCCTTCTCGAACGGGTTGAGATAGGAATAGACCGAGTAGGCGAGGCCGCGCTTCTCGCGCACCTCGAGATAGAGGCGCGAAGAGAAGCTGCCGCCGCCGAGGATGTGGTTCATCACCAGCGCGGCGTAGAAATCCTTGTCCTCGCGCTTCAGCGCGCCGTGGCCGAACATCACGACGCTCTGCGGGATCGACATGCGCTGCACCGTGACCGCGCCGGTCGCCGCGGGCGTCACCTCGCCGATGTCGATCGGCGCGGCGGTCTCGGGGAGGCCGCCGAACGCGTCGTCGAGCAGCGGCGCCAGCTCCTCGGGCCCGATGTTGCCGACCACGCCGATGATCAAGTTGTTGCGCGCGAACGAGGCGCGGTGATGGGCGTGCAGGTCTTCCTTCGTGATCGTGGCGATGCTCTCGGGCGTGCCGTCCACCGTGCGCCCGTAGGGATGCTGGGCATACATCCCCTTCATCCAGGTGCGGTAGGCGATGGTGTTGGGATCGTTGAGCTCGCGGCGCAGATAGGCGATCGTCTGCGCGCGCGCCCGCTCGATCGGCTCGGCATCGAAGCGCGGCTGCGTGAGCGCGAGGCCGACCAGCTTGAACACCTCGGCCTGGTTGCGCGAGAGCGTGCGCACGCTGGCGTGGATCGTGTCACGGCCGGCGTTCATCGACCAGATGAGCGCCAGCTGCTCCATGCGGCGCTGGAAGGCCAGCGAGTCGAGCTCGCCCGCGCCCTCGTCGATCAGCGTGGTCATGAGGCTGGTCAGGCCTTCCTTGCCGACCGGGTCGCGCAGCGCCCCCGGGCGGAAGGCGAACGCCATGTGCAGCACCGGCGCGGTGCGGTCGGTGACGAGCCAGGCCGTGACGCCCTTGGGGCTCTTCACCACCTTGACGTCGATCGCCGCGGCCGGCCGGCCGAAGCCGGCGACGATGAAAAGCGCCGCCAGGATTGCGAAATATCTACGCATCGAAATTATCCCCGTCAGTTCTTATCGCCCGGGCCGCGCCCGGGATCGTCATCGGCTTCCGGCCCATCGTCCGCATCGCCGCCCGGCGCCAGTTCGGCCTTTCGCACCGTCTCTTTCTTGGCGGCGCCGAGTAGGATCGCGGTGACCGAGCCGGTCTCCTTGAGCACGTGGCGCGCCGCGGCGTTCACTTGATCGACGGTGACTTGGCCGATGCGGTCCGGCCACGCCTCGACGTCGGCCACGGTGCGGCCGGTCGTGAGCGCGGTGCCGAACGACATGGCGCCGGTGCGGAGATTGTCGTGGGCGAACGCCGCGCGGTCGATGAGCACCTGCTTCGCGCGCGCGACTTCCTCGGCGGTGACGCCCTTTAGGAGCAGCTCGGCGACGGCCGCCTCGACCGCCTTCTCGACGCGCTCCACCTCGATCCCGCTGCGCGGCGAGGCGTAGAGGTAGAACGTGCTGTAGTCGAAACTCGAGCCGGAATAGCCGCTGCCGGCCGAGGCGGCGAGCTTCTGCTTCACCACGATCTCCTGGTAGAGCCGGCTGGTGGCGCCGCCGCCCAGGATCTCGGCCAGCACCTGCAGCGCATAGACGTGCTGCGTCTCGCCGCGCTGGTAGCTCGGGGCGATGAAGAAGCGCGCCCAGTTGGGCTGGCTCACGCGGGCGTCGCGATAGGTGACGCGGCGGGCGTGGCGGTGCGGCGGCTCGAGCGGGCGCACGCGCTCGGGAATGTCGCGGCGCGGAATGGCGCCGTAGTACTTCTCGGCCAGCGGGCGCACATCGGCGGCGGTGACGTCGCCGGCGACCACGAGCACGGCGTTGTTGGGCGCGTACCAGCGGCGATAGAAGTCCATCGCGTCGGCCTTGGTGAGGCCCTTCATCTCGTGCTCCCAGCCGATCGTCGGGATGCGGTAGGGATGGTTGAGGAACAGCGCGGCGTTGGCCTGCTCCCAGAGGATCGAGCGCGGGCTGTTCTCGGTGCGCTGGCGGCGCTCTTCGAGGATCACCTTGCGCTCGGCCTCGACCTCCTTGTCGGGAAGCTCGAGGTTCACCATGCGGTCGGCCTCGATCTTCATCACGGTCTCGAGCCGGTCGCGCGCGACGCTCTGGTAGTAGGCGGTGTAGTCGGAGGAGGTGAGCGCGTTCTCCTGCCCGCCATTGCTGGCGACGATCTTGGAGAACACGCCGGGCGCCAGCGTGTGCGTGCCCTTGAACATCAGGTGCTCGAGGAAGTGCGCGATGCCCGACTTGCCCGGCGGCTCGTCGGCGGCGCCGGCCTTGTACCAGATCATGTGCAGCACCACCGGCGCGCGCCGGTTGGTCACCACGACGACCTGGAGCCCGTTGGCGAGCGTGAAGGTCTCGGGGTGGAAGACGCCCTTGCCGGTTTCGGCGGCGGTGGGCCAAGCCGCGGCGACGGAAAGCGCGCCAAAGGCCAAGACGAAAAGCGCGCTGCGGGCGCCAATTCTTCCGAGTAGGGACAAGTCCGTACCTCCGAGGTGGTCCGTTATCGTTGCCGACGGCCTCCGCCCTCCCCGGCGGCCGCCTTCGATACTTCCCCCTCCGCGGCGGCGAGGTTGGCCCCGCCGCCGGTCGTGCGATCGGCGCTTAGAGCTCGCCGGGCCGCTTGATCACCGGACGGTCGCCGGTGGCGTCGCGGGCGTTCTTGTCGTCGCCTTTCGCCTGCCGCGCCTTGGGATCGTATTTCAGCACGCGGTCAGTGAACTCCTTCTGGCCGGTGCTGCGGCGCTGTTCTTCGATGTCGACCGTGCGCCGGACTACGTCCGAGGTCGCGCGCGTGACACCGGCGCGGCTCAGCAACTCACGCTCGCCGGCGGTAGGCCCGGCTTCGCGCGTCGCCGCGCGACCGCGCGCCGCTGTCGTGGTAGCAGGCGGATCCTCTGTGCGCAGGATCACCTGCGCCTGACGGGAGGCGCCGCTATTGCTGCTGGCGCCGGTCGACGGCGGCCGCAGCGTCGCCTCGGGCGGGATGGTGAGGCGCGCGCCGGTCGAAATCTCGTCGCGGTCGCCATCCTTGCTGCCGATCTCTTGCGAGATGGCTTTGACGTCCTGGAACAGGCCGCAGCCACCCAACGCGCCGGCCATACCGGCCAGCGCCAGTGCCACCAGGATCCGATACATTTTGCTGTGCCCCTTCTTTCGCGTTGAACCACAGCTATTTACGGGATTCCCGCACGCCGAACAAGGAATCCCACAGCAGCGCAATGACCCCCAAGGTTATGGCACTATCGGCCACATTGAAGGCCGGCCAGTGCCAGCGCCCGACGTGCAGCAGCACGAAATCCACGACCGCGCCGTAGAGCAGCCGGTCGACGAGGTTGCCGATGGCGCCGCCGAGGACCAGGCCGAGCCCTGCGATCACCAGCCAGCGGCGCGCCCGCGTGAGCCACCAGACGAGCGCGATCGCGACCGCGATCGAGATCGCGCCGAGAATCCAGGGCACCCAAGCGTCGGCGAGGTTGAGCAGCCCGAAGCTCATGCCCCGGTTCCACACCAGCACGATGGCGAGGAAGCCGGTGATCGGAATCCCGGCCGCTGCCGGCTTAACCCATTCGAGAATCGCAAGCTTCGACACTTGGTCGAGTAACAGCACCAGGATGGCAAGAAAAAGGCCAGTGCGTAGGCCCATCGCACTAGGCCCCGCGACCGAGATTCGCCTGCCGATTTCGCCACCGCCCCCCTTGAGGGGGCGGTCGGAGCGCGCCCTTGCGCGCTCCGGGTGGGGGTTCGGCGCTTCCCCTAGGTGAGACGCGGGCCCCCTCAGTCGAGCGCGCGAAGGCGCGCGCCCGACAGCTCCCCGACGGCCGGCCAACGGCCGGCCTTCCAGCCAAATCGCGCACAGCGCGATTTGGTCGCAAGCTGGGGCGAAGCCGCAGCGGCCTCATAGGGGAAGCGGTAGGTTCAGCGCTCGATCGAATCGCCAAATGCCCGCCTCACGCTGCCACGCGCAGGTGCCGCACGGCATCGGTGCAGCGCTTGCAGAGCGATTTGTGCTCGGCGTCGGCGCCCACCTCGGGCAGCACCTGCCAGCAGCGCGCGCATTTCTCGCCGCTGGCGCGCGCCGGCGCCACCGCCACGCCCGGCACATCGGGCAGCGTGAACGCCCCTGCGGGCGGCGGCTCAAAGCTGATGCCGATATCAGACGTGATGCATACATCAGCGAATTGGTGGCGCTCTTCCTCCGACCCGGCGATCTGAACGCGCACCAGATCGTATAGCGCGGCGTCTTTCATCGCGCCCTTGTCGACATGGAGCGTCGGCGCCGCTTCGAGGCTCGCGCCGATGCGCTTCTCGGCGCGCTCCAGCTCGAGTGCACCCGTGACGACGCGGCGAATCGTGCGCAAGCGCTCCCATTTCTGCGCCAGCTGGTCGTCCCGCCAGGCGGCGGGCACGTCGGGGAACGTGCGGAGATGCACGCTCTCCGCCACGCCTTTCGGTTCCTCGCCATAGCGCGCGAGCCAGGCTTCCTCGGCGGTGAAGACGAGCACCGGCGCGAGCCACGCCGTGAGGCACGAGAAGAGCGTGTCCATCACCGTGCGCGCGGCGCCGCGGCGGACGCTGTCCGGCCGGTCGCAGTAGAGCGAGTCCTTGCGGATGTCGAAGTAGAAGGCCGAGAGCTCGACCGCGCAGAAATTGTGGAGCGCTGCGTAGAAGCCGTGGAACTCGAAATCGTTGCAGGCGCGCCGCAAATGCGCGTCGAGCTGCCAGAGCCGGTGCAGCATGTAGCGCTCGAGCTCGGGCATCTCCGCCTCGGGCAGCCGCTCGCGCTCCGAGAAGCCGGCGAGCGCGCCCAAAAGGTAGCGCAGCGTGTTCCTGAGGCGGCGATAGGTGTCGGCCTGCTGCTGGAGGATGTTCTTGCCGATGCCGATGTCCTCGCCGTAATCCGAGTTCACGACCCAGAGGCGCAGGATGTCGGCGCCCGACTGGTCGATGATCGTCTGCGGCGCGATCACGTTGCCGAGCGACTTCGACATCTTGTAGCCCTTCTCGTCCACGACGAAGCCGTGGGTGAGAACGGCGTCGTAGGGGGCGCGGCCGCGCGTGCCGCACGCCTCGAGCAGCGAGGTGTGGAACCAGCCGCGGTGCTGGTCCGAGCCCTCGAGATAGAGCGAGGCCGGCCATTTGAGCTCGGGCCGCGTCTCGAGCACGAAGGCGTGGGTCGAGCCCGAGTCGAACCAGACCTCGGCGATGTCTTTGACCTGCTCGTAGTCCTCGGCCGTGTATTCGGGCGCCAGGAACCGCTCGGGCTTGCTCGTGTGCCAGGCATCGCCGCCCTCCTTCTCGTAGGCGGCGACGATGCGGTCGAGCACGCGCTTGTCGCGCATGGGCTCGCCGCTCTTCTTGTCGACGAAGATCGGCAGCGGCACGCCCCAGGCGCGCTGGCGCGAGATGTTCCAGTCCGGCCGCTGCTCGATCATGCCGCGCAGGCGGTTCTTGCCCGTGGCGGGCACGAACCGCGTCTCGTCGATGGCCTTGAGCGCGGTCTGGCGCAGGCCGTGGCTCTCCATCGAGATGAACCATTGCGGCGTGTTGCGGAAGATGAGCGGCGCCTTGGAGCGCCACGAGCAGGGATAGGCGTGCACGAGCTTGCCGCGCGCGAGCAGGGCGCCCGCCTCGGCGAGCTTCGCGATGATCGCCTCGTTCGCCGTGCCCTCCTTGCCCTCGGCGGTGTAGACCGAGGTGCCGGCGAAGAGCGGCACATGCGCATAGAACAGTCCATCCTCGCCGACGGTCTGCGGCACGCCGATGCCGTGCTTCTGGCCGAGGTTGAAGTCGTCCTCGCCGTGGCCCGGCGCGCAATGCACGAAACCGGTGCCATCTTCGGCGGTGACGAAGTCGCCTTCATAGAGCGGCACGTCGAAATCGTAGCCGAGCCCATGGAACGGGTGCTGCGCGACCGTGCCGGCGAGCGCCTCGCCCTTGAAGGTGGCGAGCGTCCTGAAGCCGGCGAAGTGCGCCGCCTTCGCGACTGACTCGACGAGCTTGGCCGCGACGACGAGCTTGTCGCCGGCCTTGGCCCATTTGGCCTCGCCCGCGTCGGTCACCTCGACGAGCGCGTAGTCGATCTCGGCGCCGAACGCGACCAGGCGGTTGCCCGGGATCGTCCACGGCGTCGTGGTCCAGATCACGACCGCGGCGCCGGCAAGATCGGGGCGCGCGGGCTTCACGATCGGGAAGCGCACCCAGATCGTCTTCGAGGTGTGGTCGTGATACTCGATCTCGGCCTCGGCCAGCGACGTCTTCTCCACCACCGACCACATGACCGGCCGCGAGCCGCGGAAGAGGCTCCCGTCGAGCAGGAATTTGCCGATCTCGCGCGCGATCGCGGCCTCGGCGGCATAGGCCATGGTCGTGTAGGGGCTCTTCCAGTCGCCACAGACCCCGAGCCGCTTGAAGTCCGCCATCTGCACACCGATCCAGTGCTGCGCGAATTCGCGGCACTCGCGGCGGAATTCGACCAGCGGCACCTCGTCCTTGTTCTTGCCGGCGGCGCGGTATTTCTTCTCCACCTCCCACTCGATCGGGAGGCCATGGCAGTCCCAGCCCGGGACGTAGTTCGCGTCCTTGCCCAGCATCTGCTGCGAGCGGTTGACGATATCCTTCAGCACCTTGTTGAGCGCGGTGCCCATGTGGATGTTGCCGTTGGCGTAGGGCGGGCCGTCGTGAAGGATGAACTTCTCGCGCCCTTTGCTCTGCTTGCGGAGGCGCTTGAAGATGTCGAGCTTCTCCCAGCGCGCCATCAGCAGCGGCTCGCGCTGCGGCAACCCGGCCTTCATCGGAAAGTCGGTCTTGGGCAGGAAGACGGTGCTCTTGTAGTCGGGCGCTTTCGTGTCGGCGGTCATGCGCTGGCTCTCAAGGCTTCGGCGGATTCTTGGGTGAGCGCCACGCGCTCGACCTCGACGATGTTGGCCAGGCAACGGGCGATGTGCCCCGCCGCCGCCTCATCGAGCCCCGCCACGTCGATCTCGATGGCGACGCCCTCGGCGCCGGCGCGGCAGAGGAAGCGCAGCGGCACGAGGCCGCGCTTGGCGAAAAACTCCATCACGCGCGGCGCGACGCCGGCGCTTCGGAGCGCCAGCAGCCGGTAGCAGAAGGTCGTAGGAGGAACGGCGTCAGAATCGGACATGGCCAGGGTACCCGGTGGGTGCGGTGGGCGCGAACGGGGGGACGTCCCGGTCTTCGATGAAGACCGGGCCCGTAATTCGCGCGATCCGCGCCACGCTGAGGCGCCTCTGGGCCATGGCCGGAGAATATGGGTGCAGCGCAAAAAGCTCAAGTGTCGCCGGCGGGCCGCGGCAAACGCGAAAAACAGGGGCACCTGGAAATTGTCGGTGTCGTCCCCGGCGCTGCGCAGCACCACGCCGCTGAAGAAGCGGCGTGCTGCAGCGCGCCCGCGACGACAGGATTGGAAATGCGCTCAATCCCCGTGCGCTGCGAGGATGCCGCGCGCGCGGGCGCTGTCTTGGGCGATCTGGGCTTTCAAGGCATCGAGGCTCTCGAACTTGCGCTCGGGGCGGATGAAGGCGAGCAGCTCGACCGCGAGCGTGCGGCCATAGAGATCGCCGGAAAAATCGAAGAGGTGCGCTTCGAGCAGCACCTTGGCGCCGCCGATCGTGGGGCGGATGCCGAGATTGGCGACGCCGCTCCAGTTGGCCTTGGCGCCGCCGCCAATGCGGTCGCCGATGGCGCGGGCGCGCACGGCATAGACGCCGAAGGCCGGGCGGAGATAGTCGTCGAGATCGATATTGGCGGTGGGGAAGCCCAAGAGGCGGCCGCGCTTGTTGCCGGCGAGCACCTCGCCTTCGATCGCGAAGCGCCGGTCGAGCAGCGCCGCCGCGCGCTCGGGCTCGCCGCGCATGAGGCAATCGCGCACGCGCGTAGACGAAGCGAGCGCGCCGTCCGTGGCGGCGACCGGCGCCACCACCGTGACGCCGACGCCGCCCTTGTGGCCGGCCACGTGCTCGAGCACGCTCACCGTGCCGGTGCGCCCCTTGCCGAACGCGAAGCCCGCGCCGACCACGATGTGGCGCACGTCCAAGCCCTCGAGCAGCACGCGCTCGATGAAGGCCTCGGCTGTGAGCGCCGCCATCGCCGCGTCGAACGGCAGCTCGTAGTAGAGCTCGGCGCCGCTTTCCTGGATCAGCCGGCGCTTCACCGGCACCGGCGTGAGCCGAAACGGCGGAATGTCGGGCTGGAAGAAGCGGCGCGGGTGCGGCTCGAAGGTGACGACGCCGAACGGCGCCCCCAGCGTGCCCGCCACTTCCCAGGCGCGCGTCAGCACCGCGCGATGGCCGGGATGCACGCCGTCGAAATTGCCGATCGCGACGACGGCGCCCTTGGCCGCCGCGGGCAAGTCGGAATAGCGGGTGACGACGCGCATGACGCGAGAAGCTAGCCGCCGAGCCGCCGCGCGCAAGAGGCGAATCCGCCCTGCGTTCGTGGCAACGCCGTGACGGTGGAGAGCGTGGCAAACCACTAAGACACCAAGGCACCAAGAAGGAAAAGAAAATCCTCCACCGTCATCCTGAGCGAAGCGAAGGATCTCTAGCGGACGAGCCGCAGCGCGCGTGCAGCGAACTTGGCGGCACACGCAACGAGACTTGTCGGCGAGAGCTCCTTCGCTTCGCTCGGGATGACGCTTGCGGGTTCTGTGCCTTGGAGGTTTTTCGACCTGGCGGACGACGCGCCTGCGCTACTTCGCGCCGTTGCCGTTGCGCGTCGGCACCTTGATCAGCGCCTCGCCTTCGATCACGACCTCGTCGCCGACGCTGCACTGCGTCGAGAGCGTGATGCGCGCCTTCTCGTGGTTGATGTCGGTGATCGTCGCGCGCGTGTTGACGGTCTGGCCGGGGCGCACCGGCGCGAGGAACTTGAGGCTCTGGCCCATATAGATGGCGCCGGGGCCGGGGAGGCGCGTGCCGATCAAGGTCGAGATGAAGCTCGCCGAGAGCATGCCGTGCGCGATGCGGCCCTCGAACATCGTCTGCTTCGCGAAATCGTCGGAGAGGTGCAGCGGGTTGGTGTCGCCCGAGACGCCGGCGAACATGAGGATGTCGGCGTCGGTCACGGTCTTGGTGTGGACCGCGGTCATGCCGACCTTCAAATCTTCGAGATAAAGCCCATGCACCTCGGCGCCGAAATTCGGCACCAGGGCGATCGGCTTGTCGCGCTTCTTTTCGGCTTTCTTGTCGGCCTTGGCCGCGGCGTCGAGCGGCGCCATGGTTATGGATCCTCTGAACCGTTTCTAACCCCGAGTCTTTTGCTGCAGCGCGCTGGTCGCGCCGCGGCGTTTTTGTGCAACGCAATATATATACGAACAAGCCCTGGTGCAAGTCCCCTGAAAGGCTCAATAAATGTTGAATTCCGGTGAGGGAACCAAGCCTTAGCGGATCTTCCGGGCGCACTCCAGGAAGCGCTGCAGCGCGGTCGAGACGAATGCGTCGCGCCGGCGCGCGAACACCGTCGTCACGCGCCCCTCGCGCGCCGCAGCTCGCCGAGCGCCGCAT
>SBBV01000004.1 GCA_005240015.1 Candidatus Odyssella thessalonicensis
GCCGTTGCCCCCACCCGGAGCAGCCCGCGCGAAGCGCGGGCTTGGCCCCGACCGCCCCCGCAAGGGGCGGTGAAGTTGTCGCACGAGTTAGTTTGGCGGCACGCCGTCGACGATCACGGCGTTGAACGTGGCGGCGCCCTTTCGGAGCTCCGCCGCCGCGCGGTAGTCGGGCGAATCCCAGAATTCCTGGGCGCGCTTGAAAGTGGGGAACTCCACCACGACGATGCGCCGGTGCTCGTCCGGACCTTCGACCGTGACCTTGGGGCCGCCGCGCACCAGGAAGCGCCCGTCATATTTGGCGACGGCCGCCGGCGTCACGGCTTGATACTTCTTTAACTGCTCCGGGCTGGAGACCGTCATGTAAACAATGAGATACGCGGCCATTGCGGCCTCCCCTGTCGCAGCGCCCGGAGCCGCCCGGGCTTTATCTTTCGTTTACCCGGCAGGGCGCATGATTTCCACCGTAACGGCGCCCTGGTGGGGTAAGCCGTCGGGGAGACAGCGATCATGAGCCACGTTTTGCGCAAGACCCGCTCGGTCATCCTCTATGGCAGTTCGATCGCGCTCGGCCTCATGCTGTGCACGGCCTGGTTCCTGGCGCAGGTCGTCTAAGCCCTAATCGACGAATCGCGACTTCACCGCCTCGGGCACGTCGACCGCGCGAAAGCCGGCCGCGCGCGTCGCGTCGCGCTTGATCCAGACACGGCGCTCGAAGCCCTCGAGCGCCGGCCTTCCGTCGGCATGAGTGAGCTTGTGCTTGACCAGGAAGGTCTTGCCCTCCCACGCGTCCACCCAACTCTCGATCGAAAGCGTGTCGCCGAGCCGCGCGGCGTTGAAGTATTTGGCGCCGGTCTCGACCAGCGGCATGCCCGGCGCATCGAAATCGCGCGAGAGCTCCGGATACGAGAGGCGGTTGGCCGTGAACAGGCGCTCGCTGGCCTGATCGAACAGCGTGTAGAACTGCGGATAGAAGACGATGCCGGCGGCATCGCAATGCACCCACTCGACTTTGAACGTTCCCCGGTAGACGCGCAAACTCCGATCCCCTTGCTCAGGCCCCGGCCGGCGTTCAGCCCGCCTTGATGTCCGCGGCCGCGAACGCATAGTCGCGCTCTACCTCGGCCACGACAATGCGGTAATCGGCGAAGATGTCGCGCTTGCCCACCGCCATCCCATGGATGTGCTCGGGATCGCGGCGCCAGGCAGCCAGCGCCGCGGCGTCGCGCCAATAGGACAGCGAGAGCCAGGTGCCCGGACGGGTCCGGCTCTCGAAGCGCTCGACCGAGATGAAACCGTCGATCCCTTTCACGCGTGCGTGCAGCTTCTCCGCCCATTCGGCATAGAGCGCTTCGGCACCGGGGCGAACGTGAAATTCGATGATGGCGACGATCATGCGGGCGCTCAGAGCTTGACGCCGAAGGTCATGCCGTCGCCGACCGGCACGAGCGAAATCGCGAAGCGCGGGTCGGCGTGCACCCGCTTGTTGAACGCGCGGATCGCGTGGGCCGAGCCCACCACCTCCTGCTGCGTCTCGGGCGGATAGCGCGCGAACTTGGCCTTGATCTCGGCGTCGCTGACCCGCGCCGGCACCATGGCCTGGAACATCGTGTTGTCGGCGACGACGGTGCCGCCCGTGCGCAGCAGCGCGTGCGCCAAATCCCAATACTTGGGATAGCTCGGCTTGTCGGCGTCGATGAAAATGAGATCGAAGCTGCCGCCGTGGCCGCTGTCGATAAGCCATTGCATCGATTCGGCGCCGGGCGCCAAGCGCAGCGTGATCTTCTGGTCGACGCCGGCCGCCTTCCAGTGCTTCCTCGCGACGTTCGTCCAGGGCTCGCTCACGTCGAAGCACCAGATGTGCCCACCGGGTGGAAGGGCGAGCGCCATCGAGAGCGAGCTGTAGCCGGTGTAGACGCCCACTTCGCAGATCTTCTTGGCGGCGAGCATGCGCACGAGCACGCCCAGGAACTGCCCCTCCATCGGCGAAACCGCCATGTTGAAGCGCGGGTCTTTCAGCGTCTCCTCGCGCAGCGCGCGCAGCGCCGGCGGCTCGCGGTTATTGACCGAGTCGAGATAGGCGTAGAGCTCCTCGGTCATCATCAAGAGATTGGCGCTCATCGGATTCCTTGGTGCGTGCGCGTCAGCCGTAGAACAGGCGCGGCAGCCAAAGCGAAATCGCGGGCAATACCGTCAGCAGGCCCAATCGGATGATGTCGACGGTGATGAACGGCACCATGCCGCGGAACACGGTGGTCGTGCGCAGTCCCGGGACGACGCTGGACAGGACGTAGACGTTGAGGCCGACCGGCGGCGTGATCAAGCTGATCTCGGTCACCACCACGATGATGATGCCGAACCAGACCAGCACCCAGCGCGGATCGATGCCGAGCTCGGGCGCCAGGCCCTTCACGATCGGGAAGAAGATCGGCACCGTCAGCAGGATCATCGACAGGCTCTCGAGCACGCAGCCCAAGATCACGTAGATGACGAGGATGATGAGAATGACGGCCCACGCCGACGCCCCTCGCCCGCCGATCAGCCGCAGCAGTCCCTCGGGCAGGCCGGCGGCGTTGACGAAATTGCTGAAGATCAGCGCGCCCATCAGGATGAAGAAGAGAACCGCCGAGGTGCGCGCGCTCTCGATCAGGACCGCGTAGATCGCCTTCCAGCCGATGCGGCGGAGCATGGCGAACAGAAGCGCGCCGCAGGCGCCGATGCCGGCCGCCTCAGTGGTTGTGAAGGCCTTCACGTAGATCCCGCCCAGCACCAGCGCGAAGAGGGCGAGCACCCCCCAGACGCCCTGGAGCGCGGCCAGACGCTGCGCCCAGCGCATCCGCTCCGTCCGCGGGCCCGCGCCGGGGTCGCGCCAAACCGTCCAGCTCACGGCCAGCATGTAGAGCACGATGCCGATGAAGCCGGGCAGGAAGCCGGCAGCGAACAGCTCGCGGATCGAGGTCTCGGTCATCAGGCCGTAGATGACCATGATGACCGAGGGCGGGATCAGGATGCCGAGCGTGCCGCCGGCCGCGATCGACGCGGTCGCGAGCGTGTCGCGGTAGCCGAAGCGGCGCATCGACGGCAGCGCCACTTTCGCCATAGTGGCAGCCGTGGCGAGACTCGATCCGCACACCGCGGCGAACCCGCCACAGGCCACCACCGTCGCCATCGCGAGCCCGCCGCGTCGGTGCCCGAGGAAGCTCTGCGCCGCCGCGTAGAGCTCGTGCGAGAGGCCGGCGCGGGCGACGAGGTTGCCCATCAGCACGAACATCGGCAGCACCGAGAGATCGTAGCTCTCGGTCTGGATCAGCAGCGCGAAGCGGTCGGCAACGGTCGAGATCGCGGCCGGCAGGCTGTCGCGCACGTGCCAGAAGCCCACGAAGCCGACAGCGCCCATCGCGAACGCGATCGGTACGCGCAGGAAGATCAGCAGCAGCAGTATGCCGAAACCGATGAGCGCGGCTTCCATGGGGATGAGAATCCTTCGCGCGCCGGATCAGCCGCCGTGCGGGGCCGCCGGCCCCGCCGCCGCGGCGGCGCGCTGCAGGGGCCCGCGCCCCAGGATGTAGCGGACGGCGTTGGCGAGTACGACCAAGGTCGTCACCGCCGCCATGCCGGTGAAGAAGTAGAGAAACGGCGCGCGTGGCAGGCGCAGATACTCGAACACTTCGCTGCCCTCCGCGGTGCGCCCCGCGCGCTGCCACAAGGCCCAGGTGACGACGACGAGGAACGCCGCCGCCAGGAGATGGATGATCACCTCGCGCAGCGCGATCAGGCGGCGCGGATAGACCATGTCGATGAGGTCGACGGCGACATGTTCCTGGCGCCAGGTGATGCCGGCGAACACCGCGTAGGTGCTCGCCGCCATGAAGATCACCGTGAGCTCGTCGGCGCCGCGCAGCGGCGTGAACAGCGGCTCCTTGCCGAGCAGCTGGGCGAAGAATTCGATGCGGTTGATGCCGTGCAGCTCGCGGCCGATGACGTCGATCAGCGTCATGACCGCGAGCGCCAGAAGGAGGAGCGCGCCCGCCGCATCCATGATGCGCGCGAAGCGCGACCAAAGGTCATGCGTGCCCGCCTGACGCGGGCCTTGAGCGGAGCTCAGGGGACCCTCCTCCCGCCGGTGGCGGCGCGCCCTGAGGCGCGCCGCGTCACCGCGACTACTTCTTGTCGAGCGCCTTCGCCGTCTCGCGCAGCTCCTTGAGCGCCGCCGCCGGATCGTAGCCCTTGCCCGAGGCGCGCTTGATCCAGTCGGCCTCGAGCGTCGCCGCCACCTTCTTGAGCTCTTCGATCATCTGCGGCGATGCGTCGGAGACCTTCGTCCCTTTCTGCTTCGCGAGCTCGTAGCCCGCCTTGTCGGCGGCCTCCCACTTGCTGCCGGCGTAGGCCGAAAGCTTCTCGCCCGAGACGCTCATCAACGCGGTCTGGTCTTCTTTCGACAAGCTCTCGAACTTCTTGGGGTTCATGATGACGGCGAAGGAGCCGTCGTAGAGATTTCCAGGCACGCGCAGGACGAATTGCGTCACTTCCTGCAGGCGGAAGCTCTTGTGCGTCTCGATCGGCATGAAGACAGCTTCGGCCGCCTTCGACGACAGCGTCTCGTAGACCTTGGGCGCCGGCACCGACACGGCCACTGCGCCGAACGCCTCGCCGACGCGCGAGGCGATGCCGCCGGGCAGCCGGATCTTCATGCCCTTCAGGTCGGCCCAGGATTTGATCTCCTTCTGCGACTGGATCACGCCCGGGCCGTGCGTCATCATGCCGATGACGACGACGCCCTTATGCTCGTCGGCCTTGGCGAGGTACTTCTGGTGCACGCGCCAATAGGCGACGGAGCCCGCCTCGGCGCCGGCGCCCAAGAACGGCAGCTCCAGCACCTGCGTGGCGACGTATTTGCCCGGGTTGTAGCCATGGAAGATCCAGGCCACGTCCTGCACGCCGTCGCGCGCCGCGTCGAACTGGGCGGGCGGCGGTGCGAGATTGTATTTGATCTCGAAGGTGACGCGGCCCTTGGTCGCCTCCTGCACCCACTTGCCCCAGGTGGGCAGCACGTCGCTGTTGATGTGGTGCGTTGGCGGCGCCCAGGAGCCGATCAAGAGCTTGGTCTGCGCCGCAGCGGGGCCCGCTGCGCCAAGCGCCGTCGCGGCTGCGCCGGCAAGCAGTAACGTCCTGAAAAGCTTCATTGCGTCCTCCCGTTGTGCGGACCGCAGCGGTTGCGCGTCCGGTTTCAGTGTCTCTAACCCTGCTTAGATCGGGGGGTCAAGCCGAGGGCCTTACTCACGATAGCTCGGGTCGATCTTATCGATCATGCGCGTCAACGCATCGAACACGTCCTGGCCCGCGCCGAAGCGCGGGTCGAACTGCAGCGAATCGGCCGTGCATTTCTTCTGGATGTCCTCGGCGATCTCGATGACCGGGCCCATCGAGGTCGACGCAAGCTGGATCTCGCAGGCGCGGTTGAGCAGCCAGAGGATGGCGAAAGTGCGCGGGATCGAATCGCCCCAGGCCAAAAGGCCGTGGTTGCGGAGGATCACCGCCGGCTTGTCGCCGATGCTCTTCAACAGCCGCGGGCCCTCATCGGCATGGAGCGTGATGCCCTCGAAATCGTGGTAGGCGACTTTGCCGTGCAGCTGCGCCGAATAGAAATTGCTCATCGAGAGCCCGGCGCGGCTGCACGCCACGCCCATGCCGGCCGTGGTGTGGGTGTGCATCACGCAATGCGCGCCCTCGATGCCGGCGTGGATCGCGGAATGGATCGTGAAGCCGGCCGGATTGACCGGCCAGCGCGAGGGTACGACGGGCCTCCCGGCGAGATCGATCTTCACGAGGTTCGAGGCCGTCACCTCGGAGTAATGCAGGCCGAACGGATTGATGAGGAAGTGCCGCTCGGGGCCGGGCACGCGCAGCGTGATGTGGTTGTAGATGAGTTCGGTCCAGCCCAGCATCGCGAAGATGCGATAGGCGGCGGCGAGTTGGATGCGCAGCGCGCGTTCCTCGGCGGAAACATCCGCGCGCAGGGGAGCGACATTCGCCATCAGAAGTGAAACTCCGCGTTGATCTGGCCGGTGCCCGAGCTCGGGAAGTAGTCCGTGATGATCTCGCACTCGCCTTGATACTTGTCCCAGCCGAGCAGGCCGAACAGCATCACCGTATCGTGCATGTGGCCCTCGCCCCAGCAGGTCGCGTTGTACTCGGGCAGCATGGCGAGGAATTCCTTGTAGCGCCGCTCGCGCCAGAGCTTGACGACGCGAAGATCGACCTCGCGGTAGAACTCGCGGCTGATCGTGTGCATGCCTTCCTCGGGCGAGCCGTTGTCCTGGAAGCGATGCGAGAGCGAGCCGCTCGCGAGCACGGCGACGGTGTTGCCGCTGGCTTCGATCGCCTCGCCCACGGCGGCGCCGAATTTGCGGCTGTCCTCGAAGCTGTGCCAGTTGCACCACGCGGCGACCGAAACGACCTTGAACGCGCGGTCGCCGTTCATATAGCGCATCGGGACCAGCGTCGCGTACTCGAGCGTCAGGCTGTCGATCTTGTGCGAGCGCGCATTGAGGCCGCGGCGGTTCGCGGCCTCGGCGATCGCATCGCCGAGCGCCGGGTTGCCATCGTACTCGTAGGCCAGGTCCTTGATGAAATGCGGCAGCTCGTGGCTCGTGTAGACACCCTTGAAATGCTTGTTGCTGTTGACGTGGTAGCCCGCATTCACGAGCCAGTGCACGTCGAACACCACGAAAGTGTCCACGCCACGCTCGCGCGCGCGGCGCGAAATCTCCTTGTGGCCGTCGATGGCGGCCTGCCGGCAGCCGTGATGCTTGCCGGGCAGCTCGGAGAGATACATCGAAGGAACGTGTGTGACCTTGGCAGCGAGCGCGACGCGGCCCATGGCCCGCTCCCTCCGCCTCAGTGCTTGGGCGCGCCGCCGAGCACCGGGATGCGGTGCCGGTCGAGCGCCACGCAGACGTTCTTCGTCTCCATGTAGAAATCGAACGAGTAATCGCCACCGTCGCGACCGATGCCGGAGGCCTTCATCCCGCCGAACGGCGTCGGCAGATGGCGCACGTTCTCGGAGTTCACCCAGATCATGCCGGCCTCGAGCCCGAGTGCCAGGCGATGCGCGCGCCCCACGTCGCGGGTCCAGACGTAGCCGGTGAGCCCGTAGCGGATGTCGTTGGCGATCGCGAGCGCCTCGGCCTCGTCGGCGAACGGAATCGCGGTGAGGCAGGGCCCGAAGATCTCCTCCTGCGAGATGCGCATCGCGCTCCTGGCGCCCGTGAACAGCGTCGGCGCCACGAAATTTCCCTTCTCGGCGCCCGGCGCGCGGCCGCCGCCGGCGGCGATCGTGGCGCCGTCCTTCTGCGCCACGCCCATGTAGCTCATCACCTTCTCGTAGTGCCGCGGGTGGATCAGCGGGCCCACCTCGGTCGCCGGATCGAGCGGATGGCCGACTTTGAGGCGCTTCACGCGCTCTGCGACGCGCGCGACGAACGCATCGTAGATGCCGCGCTCGACCAGCAGCCGGCTCGACGAGGTACAGCGCTCGCCGTTCAGGCTGTAGATCATGAACACGACCGCATCGAGCGCGCGGTCGAGATCGGCATCGGCGAACACGATCACCGGGTTCTTGCCGCCGAGCTCGAAATGCACGCGCTTCAGCGTGGCGGCGCCCTGCGCCATGATCCGACTGCCGGTCGCCGATTCGCCGACGAAGCCGATCGCCTTGATGTCTGGGTGCTCGGTGAGCGCCTTCCCCGCCTCCTCGCCCAGACCCTGCACGGTGTTGAGCACGCCGTCGGGCAGCCCCGCCTCGTTGCCGATCTCGGCCAGGAGCAGCGCCGTGAGCGGGCTCCATTCGGCCGGCTTGTGCACGACCGTGCAGCCGGCCGCGAGCGCCGGCGCGATCTTCCAGGTGGAGAGCATGAACGGCGTGTTCCAGGGCGTGATCACGCCCACGGGGCCGATCGGCTCGCGCACCGTGAAGTTCAGATGATCGTCGGCCGGCAGCGAGAGCCCGTCGCGCGCCGGGCGCGCGGTCGGCGAAGAAGCGGAAATTCTCGGCCGAGCGCTCGGCCGCCTTGGTCATGAAGCGGATCGCCTGGCCGGTGTCGCTGCACTCAACGAGCGCGATCTCCTCGGCGCGCGCCACGATGCGGTCGGCGAAGGCGTGCAAGAGCTCGCGCCGATCCTCGCCCGAGAGCGCACGCCAAGCCGGAAACGCCGCGCGCGCGGCCCGGGCCGCGAGATCGATCTCGGCGGCGCCGCCGGCCGCCACCTTGCACAGCACCGAATTGTCGACCGGCGACAGGTTGTCGAAGGTTTTCCCCGAGACGCCGCCGTGGTGCTTGCCGCCGATGAAATGCGGCAGCACGCCGCCGCGGAAGCGGGCGAGATGGCGGTCGGCGCGGACAATGTTCTCGGCGAGCTTCGGATTGGCCTCGATGTTCATGCCGGCTCCTTGGTCTTGCCCGCCGCGAGATAGGCGTGAAGGTTGTTCTTCTTCAAATTGAGGACGGGATCGAGCTCCTGCACTTCGAGCGAGATCGCGAGCGGGCGCTTGTCCTGCACCGGCTTGAGCTGCTCGCAGAGCACGGCGAACACGCCTTCGGCCGCGCGCTTCTTGGTCGGCATGTCGCGGCCCGCGCCGATGCGCAGCATGACGTGCACGAACGCGGCCTCGGGCCTGCCGTCGGCGACGATGTATTCGTCGCGTCGCTCGGCGCGCGTGCGAATGCCGCCGGCCGGGAACACGCCGGTTTTGAGCGCGGCCTCGTGCAATGCCGCGAGCAGCGCCTTCACTTCGACGGCGCCGACGAGATTGGCGGAGTATTCGACGATGACGTGCGGCATCGTTCTCCTCCCGCGCTCCGCTCCGAACCGGCCACGTGCGCCATTCGCGCCGCGCCGTTCCTTGATTTATTTGATAAGTTAAGTATCTTGCCGCACGCGGCCTGTGTCAAGGCGCCTGGCCGGTTTTCTCGCGCGTTGGGAATCGCAAGGTGAAGCTCCTCAGCTACAGCGCCGGCGGACGCGCCTCATACGGGGCGTTGGCCGATGGCGGCATCGTCGATCTCGGCGGCCGCTTCGCGGCGCGCTATCCGACGCTGCGCGACGTGCTTGCCGCCGGCGCGCTCGGCGAGCTTGCCGCCGCGCTCAAGGGCGCGCCGCACGATTTCGCGCTCTCGAACGTGCAGCTTGCGATCCCGATTCCCGATCCGGAGAAGATCATCTGCGTCGGCGTGAACTACGCCAACCGCAACGAGGAGTATCGCGACGGCTCGGAGCGGCCGCGCTACCCGAGCCTCTTCTACCGCGCACCGCGCTCCTTCGCCGCGC
>SBBV01000568.1 GCA_005240015.1 Candidatus Odyssella thessalonicensis
GCGCGCCTCGAGGCGCGCGGTCACGGCATCATCGCCCCGTGAACTTGGGCTTGCGCTTTTCCAGGAACGCGCGCGTGCCTTCGCGATAATCCTCGGTCTCGACCGCGTCGTAGGGCTCCTGGTACTCGGCGTCGCTGAGCGGCCTGGGGTCGGCGAGCCGGTCGGCGAATTTCTTGTGCCAGCGGTTGGCGAGCGGCGCCCCCGCGGCGATGCGCGCGGCCGTGGCGGCGACTTCCTCGGCGAGCGCGACATCGGGGACGACGCGGTTGACGAGCCCCCTCGCCAGCGCCTCGGCCGCGCCGATTACCTTGCCTTCGAGCAGCAGCTCGAGCGCCACGGCGCGCCCGACGAGCTCCAGGAAAGCACGGTATTCGGGATAGCCGAGCACGACGCCGATGCGGTTGATGGGAATTCCGAAGCGGCCTGATTCGCCCGAGAGGCGGAGATCGCACATGGTGGCGAGCTCGAGCCCGCCGCCGGTGCAGGGCCCGTATATCATGGCGACGGTCGGGTGCCGGCAGCGCCGGATCGCCTCGAGCGTCGCGCGGATGAGATCGCCATAGCTCCGCGCCTGCGCCGCGGTGGCACGGGCGTCGCTGAACTCCGAAATATCGGCACCCGGGCAGAACGCGCGCTCGCCGGCGCCGCGGAGGACGACGCAGCGGAGATCGCCCTCAGCGTCGAGCGTGCGGAACGCGTCGCCGAGCTCGCCCCACATCGCGCGCGTCAGCGCATTCAGGCTGGCGGGGCGGTTGAGCGTGACGGTGGCGACGCCGTCGGCGCCGCGGTCGACGAGGATGTCGGGCATGCGAGAGCGCCCTCGAGGTGAAATTTCTGTTTGCCGTCGGAGGCAGGCGATAGCAAGCGCGTCGGTTTCTCCCTCACCCGCGAAGCGGGGGGAAGGTCGGGATGGGGGGTGAGGCCAAGTGCGCATGAACAGCGAGGACGGCCGCGGCCCGCGCCCTCGGACATTGCGGGTCGACGTCGCGCGCGAAGACGCCGCGTCGCCTTGACTTCGCGGAGGGCTCTCCGCACAGTCCGCCCCGCGTCAGGCTGGGGTGTCGCGCAGATGCACCGTGTACGCGCGGCTGAGAATACACCCATCGAACCTGATCTGGTTCACGCCAGCGAAGGGAGCCTGCATGCGGAACGCCAATCCGCCGCTCGAGGCTCCGTTCCGTCTGCCGGTTCCCGCGCTCGATTAGGGAGACCGGCGATGAAGACTCTGATCCGCTTTGCCTTGTTGGCCGCGGCCCTGTCGCTCGGCGCCGCATCGGCGCGCGCGCAGGGAACCGAGGCGTTCCCGATTCTCGTTCCCGTCACCGGCGCGCTCGCGCTCGAAGGCCAGAGCCAGCGCGACGGCGCGCTGCTCGCCTTCGCCGAGCTCGAGCCCTCGATCAGGGCCGGGCGGGCGAGCCGGCCGTGGCCGCGCGCGGTGGTGCTCGACACCGGCTCCAACCCGCAGATCGCGGCGCAGGCCTTCGAGCGCGCGATGGGCGAGAGCCTGCGGCCGCGCGTGCTGATGGGCCCGATCGACGGCAACTCGATGCTCGCCCTCTTGCCCTTGGCCGAGCGCGAGAAGGTGGCGCTGCTCGCCGTGTCCGGCACGGCGCGGCTCACCGAGCTCGGCAACAAGCAGATCTTCCGCTTCTTCCCGAGCGACGCGGTCGTCAAGGCCGCGCAGGCCCGCTACGTCGTCGAGGAGCTGAAGCGCAGGAAGGTGGCCCTCGTCTATCAGAACACCGCCTACGGCCAGAGCGGCAACGAGCAGCTCGGCCTCTGGTTCGAGCGGCTCGGCGCCAGCGTCGTCTATCGCAACAGCGTACCGGTGACGACCAAGGAGCTGTCCGGCGTGATCGCGCAGGTGCGCGAGTCGGGCGCCGACGTGGTGGCGCTGCAGCTGCATTCGGGCTCGAGCGCGCTGTTCGTCGGCCAGGCCGCGCGCGCGGGCCTCAATCTGCCGATCGTCGCCGGCTCGGCCTTGCATCAGCCGAGCACGGCGGCGCTGCTGCAGCCCGGCGAGCTGAAGGGCGTGTGCGCGGAAACCGCTTCCGCGCCGGCGGCCGACGACCGCCCCGCGCTCGCCGCTTTCGCCAGAGCCTATCGCGAGCGCTTCAGGTCCGAGCCCGACGCCTTCGCCGTGGCGGCCTACGATGCGGTCAAAACCACGATGCGGGTCTGGGCCTCGGAGAAACCGCTGTTCGAGGCGCTCGCCGGCCTCAGCCATGACGGCCTCGCCATGACCTACCAGTCCGACGGCAAGGGCAACATGGCGCACGACGCGATCATCGTCTGCTACGACGGCACGAGCCGCACGCCGCGCATCGCCAAGCGCTATTCGCGCCCGCACGAAGCGGCGGGGCGGCGCTGAGCGGCGCCCGATGAGCTGGGCGCAGACCGCGATCGACGGCGTTGCGCTCGGCGCAGCCTATGCGCTGGTGGCGCTCGGCTTCGTGCTGATCCTGAACGCGGCCGGCGCGGTCAACTTCGCCCAGGGCGACCTCGTGATGGCCGGCGGCTTCGCCGCGATCGTGTTCGCGGGGCTGCTGCCGATCGACAACGTCGGCGTGCCCGGCTTGGCGCTGGCGCCGCTCGTAGTCGTGGCCGGCGGCGCCTCGGGCTGGCTCATCGCCGAGATCGCCTATCGCCCCCTGCGCCACCACCCGCCCGTGGCGGTGTTCATCAGCACCATCGCGGTCGGCATCATGCTGCAGCACGGCGCCAACGGCCTGTTCGGCGCCGCCGAGCGGCGCACGCCGCCGCTGGTCGCCGGCGATGCGCTCACGGCGGACGGCCTCACGATCAGCCTGCAGTCGATGGCGATCGTCGGCACCGCCGCAGTCGTGATCCTGCTGCTGCACCTGCTGCTCGAGCGCACGCAGCTCGGCCGCCGGCTGCGCGCCGCCGCCGAGGACGCCGAGATGGCGCGGGCGCTCGGCATCGCGGTGCGGCGGCTGACGGGGCTCGCCTTTGCACTCGGCGCCGGGCTCGCGGCGCTCGCCGGTCTGCTGCTCGCCAACGTCTACTTCGTGACGCCCACGGCCGGCCTCGCGTTCATGCTGAAGGCCTATATCGCGGTCACGATCGGCGGCTGGGGCTCGCTGCGCGGCGCCGTGATCGGCGCCTTCCTCGTGGCGATGTTCGAGGTCGTCGCGAGTCGCTTGTGGACTGCGACCATCGCCGACGCACTGCTCTATGTGGTGCTGCTGTTGGTGCTGCTGCTGCGACCCGAGGGCCTGTTCGGCGAAGCGGCGGGGCGGCGCGCGTGAGCGGGCGGGAACGCATCGCGGCGACGGGCGCGCTGCCGCTCTGGCTGCCGGCCGCGGCCGCCGTGGCGCTGCTCGGCGCGGCCGCGGGCGCCTACGAGCTGCGCCTCCTCGCCATCGCCGGCTGCTACGCGCTGGCGGTGCTCGGCTATCAGTTCATCTTCGGCCGCATCGGCGCGCTCTCGCTGGCGCAAGGCGCCTTCTTCGGCCTCGGCGCCTACGCCAGCGCGCTGCTCGCGCTGAAGCTCGATTGGGACTTCGTGCGCACCTTTCCCGCCGCGATCGCGCTGGCGCTCGTGCTTGCCGCGATCGTGGGCGGCGTCGTGCTGCGCCTCGCCTCGCATTATTTCGCGCTGGCGACCTTGGCGGTGGCCGAGCTGCTGCACATCGTCGTGCTCGAGTGGATCGAGCTGACGGGCGGCGGCAACGGCCTGCCCAACGTGCCCGGCTTGGTGCTGCTCGATTGGACCGTGCCGCGGGGATGGCCGGTGACCGTGTTCGTGTGGGGGTGGGTCGGCCTCGGCACGCTGCTCGCCGTCAATTTCTCGACAAGCCTCTATGGCGACGGCGCGCGCCTGCTCCGCGCCGAGCCGCTCGCCGCGGCCGCCGCCGGCATCGACCAAGGAGCGCGGCGGATGGCGGCATTCCTGCTGAGCGCGGCGTTCGGCGCTGCCGCCGGCGCGCTCTACGTGCACACGCTCGGCGTGGTTTCGCCCGAGGCGCTGCGCTTCGACGTGATGGTGCTGATCCTCTGCATGACCGTGATCGGCGGGCGCAACGCGGTGGCGGGGGCACTCGTGGGCGCGCTGCTGCTCGTGCACCTGCCCGAGTGGTTCCGCGCGTTCGAGCGCTGGGCGCTGCTCGCCTACGGCGCGGGGCTGCTGATCGCGATCGTGGCAGCGCCCGAGGGCATCGCGGGCGCGGTGCAGTCGCTGTGGCGGCGCTGGTTCGGTCCGCCTCCCGTCGCCGCGAGAGCGCCGGTGCCGATCGAGCCGGCGGCCGCCCCCTCCACGGCGCCCTTTACCGACGATCGCGCGATCCTCGCCGCGCAGGCGGTCGGCATCGCGTTCGGCGGCAACCGCGCGCTCGGCGGCGTCACCATGTTCCTGCGGCCGGGCGAGATCCTGGGGCTCATCGGCCCCAACGGCTCGGGCAAGACGACGCTGCTCAACCTCTTGAGCGGTTTCCACCGCCCCGAGAGCGGCCGCATCTTCTTCGACGGGCGCGACGTGACGGCGCTCCCCGCTTGGCAGCGCGCCCGCGCCGGCATCGCGCGCAGCTTCCAGCACGGCGCGCTCGCGACCGATCTCACCGCGCTCGACAATGTCGCGGTTGCGGCGGCGCCCGCGCGTTCGCGCCGGGCGAGGGTCGCGGATCTGTTCCGCCTCGGCCGCGATCGGAAGCGCCGGCGCGCGCGCGCGGCCGCGATGGCGGCGCTCGGCGTCGTCGGCGCGGCCAAGATCGCGGGCAAGATCGGCGCCGATCTCTCGGCCGCCGAGCGCCGACGCGTCGAGCTGGCGCGGGCGCTCGTGGCGGAGCCCAAGGTGATCCTGCTCGACGAGCCGGCGGCCGGGCTTTCCGATGCCGAGAAATCCTCGCTGCGCACGGTGCTGCGCGAGATCGCGGCGCGCGGCATCGGCCTGATCGTCGTGGATCACGGCATGCCGTTCCTGATGCCGCTCGCGAGCCGCGTGCTCTGCCTCGACGCCGGCCAGCCGATCGCCGCGGGCACGCCGGCCGAGGTGGCGGCGGCGCCCGAGGTGCGCCGCGCCTATCTCGGCGCCGGAGCGATGTCATGA
>SBBV01000294.1 GCA_005240015.1 Candidatus Odyssella thessalonicensis
ATGCAGCGCCAGCACCAGCACGATGCCGACGGCCCCGCGCACCGGGTTGGGCGTGCCGGGCGGCGGCGCGAGCCCCAGCGTGTTGAGCAGCGGCGAGGCGGGCCCGGCCGCCGCGATGAAGGCGAGCGCCACCACCTGCGGCGCCATCAGCATCGAGAGCACGAACAAGAACGCGAAGAGGCGGCGGCCGCGCAGATCGGTGAGTGTCACGACCAGCGCCGCGCCGAGCCCGAGCAGCAGTGCCACGATCGCCGAGGCCGTCGCCGTCTCGAGCGAATGGCGCAGCGCCCGGAGCGCCGCCGCGGAGCCGATCTCGGCGAGGGCCGCGTCGACCGCGATGGCGCCCTCGCGCGTCAGCGCGGCCTGGATGAGGCGCCCGGTCGGGAGCAGCGAGAGCAGCACGAGCGCCGCGGCCAGCAGCGCGAACAGCGGCCAGCTCTCGCGCAGCTGCGGACCGGGCCGGCCGTGCACGAAGGTCCGGACGGGCGGGCCCTCCGGCGCCGCCACGCGATCGCCGGCGTTCACCGCTCGAAGACTTCGACGAAGCGCTTGCGGTTGGCCGCATCCTCGATCAGCGCCTTGGCCGGATCGAAGCCCATGAGCTTGATCTCCGCGCGCGGCGGGAAGCCGGGCGGCGGCGCCACGCGGGGATGCGCCGGCATGTAGCCCTGCTTCGCCGCGAGCTCTTGGCCCTCGCGGGAGAGCAGGAAGTCGACGAACGCCTTGGCCGCCGCCGGATTGCGCGCCGAGGCGAGGATCGCGACCGGCTCGGTGACGGCGGAGACGCCCTCGGCCGGGAACACGAACGCGACCGGGGCCCCCTTCGCCTTCTCGCGGATCGGCATGAAGTCGACGATCATGCCGTAGAGCTTCTCGCCGCCCGCCACCTGCTTCAGCACGTCGCCGTTGCCGCCGGCAGCGATAGCGCCGTTGCGCTTCAGCGCCTCGTAGTAACCCCAGCCCTGCTGCAGATTGGCGCTGAGCGTCACCGCGTGAATCATGGCCGCGCCCGAATTCAGCGGCGAGGGCATGGTGACGAGGCCCTTGAGCTCGGGCTTGGCGAGATCGAGCCACGAACTCGGTTTGAACGTCGCGCGCGTGTTGTAGACGATGCCCGTGGTGATGAGCTTGGTCGCGAACCAGGTCTTGTCCTTGTCGTGGAGGCCGGCGGGATAGGCCGAGACATCGGCCTTGTCGTGCGCGAGCAGACGGCCCTCTTTCTTCAGCCCCTCCATGGTGACGCTGTCGGCGATGAGCAGCACGTCCGGCTGCGGGCGACCGGCCTCGAACTCGGCCCTGAGCTTGGCCATGACGCGCGGTGTTCCGTCGCGCACGAAGGTGGCCTCGACCTTGGGGTAGCGGGCCTTGAACGCGTCGATCGTCTGCTGCGCGTCGGTCTGCGGCTGGCTGGTGTAGAGCACGAGCCGCCCCTCTTGCGCCGCGGACGGAGCGGCAACGGCAAACGCGGCCAAGACCGCCCCGATGAGCCTCGTCATACCGGTCCTCCCTGCGGGCTGCTGCCAAATGGCGGCGCGACCTTATGCTGGCTCCATGACACTTGCTCGAACCGCTGGCAAGAGAGCGGTGCGGGTGCTGTGGTCGCCGCGCCGCGCCGGGACGACGGAAAAGGGCCGCCCTGTTTATGGCTGTTTACGAGGACCAGGGGGCCTGCACGTCAACAAACGTAAACATTCGTCAACAAGCGTAAACACGCCGGCGGCGATGCTCGCCCCGAGGCCTCGGGGTTTCCCGCGTAGACAAACGTAGACATCCGTAGACATTCGTAGACGTCGGCGGGGCCTTCCATCCCCGTTTCGGGGCCTCTGCGGGGGCGTCTTCGGCGCGCTTCCGCGCCCGGCACAAAGCCGGCAAAAACCCGCTTCGCGCGCGACCCGGGCTTTCACGGGCATTCCCGGGCTTTTCCCGGCATTTTGCGGCGATCGACACCGGCATTTCCGGGCATCGAAACCGGCTTTCCCGGGCATTTTCCGCGCGGCGTTCGCCCGTGGAGCTGCGCCAAGCGATGATCGCGAGACACACGATCCCGCGCACGCTCGCGGGCGAAGGCGGCGCGTTCTTCTGTTCCTGATCCACAACGTCAAAGAGCGCCGGGACGGCGCCACCGATTGGCGGGCAGCCTCGGATGACCCTTCAAGGTCATTCAACCGGGTTAGAACAATACAAGAACACCGTCAAGGGGAATTTTCGCATGAGCGGGCGCGCGCTCAGCGTTCGCGCGCCGGATGCCCGCGCCGCTTCGCGGGAACCGTAGCCGCGCAGCGGCGAAGGCTGGTTGGGGGACTAGGATTCGAACCTAGATAAACGGAGTCAGAGTCCGTTGTCCTACCGTTGAACGATCCCCCAACAGGGCCGCTCGGGCCGGCGGGCGCGAGATGCGCCGCTCGGGAGGCGGCGTATATATCGTATCCGCGAAGGCGCGAACAAGTCCGACGCCTTGCCGCAAGGAGCGGCTGGCAAGCCAGCCGTGGATTTCGGCCTATCAAACCGCGAGGCATCGCGCAGCGGCGAAGGCTGCCCGCCGAAGCCCGCGAGAGCGAAGGCGGGCCGAGGCGAGGAGATGACCTACGTCTATATATTACAAAGCATCGCCCATCCGGCCGAGATCTATACGGGATTGACCGATGACCTCCGCAATCGATTGAAGGAGCACAACGCCGGAGAGTCGGTTCATACTCGCAAGTTCATGCCTTGGCGCCTTGTCACCTACCTTGCGTTTTCTGAACCTGCCAAGGCGGTGGCATTCGAGCGCTATTTGAAGTCTGCGTCCGGTCGGGCTTTCGCAAACAAGCGCTTGCGGTAGCCTAGGCCGGCAAGGCCTCATCGAGCCGAAGCCGCAGATGACCTGCCGAGGTTCCTCATGTGCCGAAACATCAAGACGCTGCACAACTTCGCGCCGCCCGCGACCGCCGAGGAGATCCACGCCTCGTCGCTGCAGTTCGTGCGCAAGCTCGCCGGGTTC
>SBBV01000403.1 GCA_005240015.1 Candidatus Odyssella thessalonicensis
ATCACGCTCGCCGCGCGCGAGGCGCGCTGCGCGGTCGAGCTCGAGCTCGTGTAAGTGACGATGCAGGCGGCGGCGATGGTCGTGGCCACCTCGCGCGCGGCGAGCGTGATGGCGTCGGCCGCCGTCGCCTGCGGCGGCGGATGGTTCGCGTCCATCAGCACGCGGTAGTTGGGATCCTGCTCCACGCGCCGGATGATGCGCGCCATCATCTCGACCGACTCGACCGGGTGGCTGCCGCTCGCGGTCTCGGCCGAAAGCATGACGGCGTCGGCGCCGTCGTAGACCGCGTTGGCGACGTCGGACGCTTCGGCGCGGGTCGGCGCCGGCTCGCGCACCATCGAGTCGAGCATCTGCGTCGCGACCACGACGGGCTTCCCTGACCGGCGGCACACGCGCACGATCTGCTTCTGGAGGCTCGGCACGTCCTCGGGCGGCAGCTCGACGCCGAGATCGCCGCGCGCGAGGTGGCCACGACCATCGCCGCCGCCTGCATCGTCACTTACACGAGCTCGGGCTCGACCGCGCAGCGCGCCTCGCGCGAGCGCCCGCCGGTGCCGATCCTCTGCCTCACCGGCCGCACGCAGACCGCGCGGCGCATGACGCTCGCCTGGGGCGTCCACTGCTTCTTCAGCCACGACGTCTCGACCATCGACGAGATGGTCGCCTATGCGCAGGAGTCGGCTAAGTCCACCGGCATCGCCAAGAGCGGCGAGCGCATCGTGATCACCGCCGGCATGCCGTTCGGCACTCCCGGCGCCACCAACATGCTGCGCGTGGCGTGGGTGGACTGAAGACAAGGATTGAAACCGCGGAGGGCACGGAGAAGTAAAGGGTTGCGCGCCGAGGGCGCGCCAGAATTCTTTCTCCGTGTGCTCCGTGCTCTCCGTGGTTAATCTCTTCAAGCGCGCGCGACCGCGGGCGCGGGGTCTGCGGGGGCGGCGTAGGGCCTGCAATAGGTCTCCCGCACGCGCAGGGCGGCGATGAAGCCGACGATGCAGAGGCCGGGCAGCACGAGGAAGGCCAAGCGATAGGCCTCGGCCGCGTAGACGCGCGCGCCGGCGACGAGGCGGCCGTCCCATTGCAGATCGAGCAGCCAGCCAAGCAGCGGCTGGAACACGGCGCCGCCCAAGACCGCGCACATGTTGACGAAGCCCAGCGCCGCGCCGGTGCCGCCGCCCGCGTTGTGCTCGCGTGTGGCGGCGTAGCTCACCGCCATGCTGGCGCCGCCGAAGCCCATCAAAAACAAGAGCACGCCATAGGCCGCGAGCGGCAGGCCGGGGATGTAGATGGCGCCGGTCGCGGCAAGGAGGCTCGTGAGGGCACCCGCGAGCATCGGCAATTTGCGGCGCCCGATGCGGTCGGAGAGCCAGCCCCAGGCCGGCGCCCCGGCGGTGAAGCCGAACAGGATCGGCGCCATCACCGAGGCCGCCTCGATCTTGCTCAGCCCATAGGCCTGCATCGTGTAGGGCACGCCCCAGAGCGCTCCGAACGCGAGCATCGGCGCCGACATGAGCCCCGAGAAGAACGCGATATAGAGCGTCTGCGAGCGGCGCATCACGGCCCAGAGGCCGCGCAGCACCGGCTCGCCGGCGCCGGCTGCCGCGCGCGCCGGCCGCGGCTCGGGCGTATCGCGCACGACGAGCCAGGTGGCGGCGGAGAGAACGAGCGCCCCCGCCGCGAGCGCCATCATCGCATCGCGCCAGCCCGCGACCTCGACGGCGAGCGCCAGCGGCGCCTGGCCGACGATGCCGCCGAGCAGGCCGATGCCCATGCCGAGGCCCGAGAACATCGCGAAGCGCCGCTGCGGGAACCAGGCCGAGGCCAGCACCAGGCTGCCGAGAAACGCGAACGCGACGCCGCCGCCGATCAAGAGGCGCCCGAGATACGCGACCTCGATCGTGGGCGCCAGCGCGAACAGCGCGCAGCCGGCGGCGGTGACGAGGGCCGCCAGCGCCAGCGCGCGGCGCGGGCCCCAGCGGTCCATCGCCAAGCCGGCCGGCGCTTGCAGCAGCGCGTAGGTGTAGAAGTAGAGGCCCGAGAGCGTGCCCAGGAGCGCGCCGCCGACCTGGAAGTCGGCCATCAGCGGCTCGACCATGACGCTCGGCGAGACGCGCAGCACCCAGGCGAAGAAGAACCCGAACGCCGCGAGCAGCCACACGACGAAGCCGACCCACGTGATCTGCTGGGGCGCGGCGGCGCTCATGTCGAGGCGTTCCGTCCGGCCCGCGAGTCCGCTTCCGCTGCGATGTCGCGTTGCGAGCCCTTATGCGCGATCCAGATGCCGGCGAGGATCACGGCGCTGCCGGCGATCTCGGCAAAGCCGAGATGCTCGCCGAGCAGCAGCCAGGCGAGCACGGCGGCGGCCACCGGCTGGATGAAGGTGCCGAGCGCCGTGAATTGCGGCGAGAGATGCGCGAAGGCGTAGGCGATGGCGCCCTGCCCGCCGACATGGACGAGCAGGCTGATCCCGAGCAGCGGCCCCCAGCCCGCGAGCGTGGGCGGAAACAGCGTCTCGCCCTGGATCAGCGCCACGGGCAGGAGGCACGCCGCCGAGACCAGCGAGGTCCAGGTGACGATCGTGAAGGTGGGAAGGCGCGCGCGCAGATGCGCGACGATGAGGAAGTAGCCGCCGTAGAACACGGCCGCGAGCAGCGACAGCGCGTCGCCGAGGAGGCGCGAGGCGGCAAGGCCGAAGCTCACGCCCATCAGGAGCGCGGCGCCGGCCAAGGTCACCGCCATGCCGAGCAGGAACAGGCCGCCGATGCGGCGCTTGAAGATCAGCCACGCGCCGAGCGCCACGAAGATGGTCGAGACGTTGCCGATGAAGGTGGCATTGGAGATCGTGGTCAGCAGCAGGGCAGGATGCCAAGCGGCGATGTCGGCGGCAAACAGCAAGCCGCCGGCGACGAGCCAGAGCTTGTCGCGGCGCGTGGTCTTGTCGGCGATATTGGTTCTCGTCGCGGGCACCAAGAACGGCAGCAGCCACAGCGCCACGCCGGCGATGCCCATGCGGTAGACGCCGGTCGCCATCGGCCCGGTCTCCGACCAGCGCACGAAGATGCCGGAGAAGCCGATCGTGATGGCGCCCGCGAACAGGGCCAGGAGCGCCCAGCGCGCAGCCGCGGCGCGGCGCGCCGCATCGGCACGTTCGAGGGACGGCGACACCGTGGCCGAGGCGCTGACTTGCGACATGTCCGGAAATTCGAGCGGCGCGCCCCTATCTACGCTGCGGCGCCCCGGCAGGCCACCGCCGCCAGTGTCGCGGCAACACCCACATTCGCGCCGCGCATGGCTTTCTCGTGGCGGCGCCTTGTCTCGGTATAATCCTCGGGCCGGCGAAAAATCGGAGCGGCACATGCGCCTCACCGTCAACGACATCGAGAAGCTCTCCGCCGCGGGCGAGAAGATCGTGATGCTCACGGCCTATGACGCGAGCTTCGCGACGCTCGCCGACGCCGCCGGCGTCGAGCTGCTGCTGGTCGGCGATTCGCTCGGCATGGTCGTGCAGGGGCACGATTCGACGCTGCCCGTGACCCTCGAGCACATGGTCTATCACACGGGTCTGGTCGCGCGTGGCTCCAAGCGTGCGCTCGTGATCGCCGACATGCCGTTCGGCACCTATCAGGAAAGCCCGGCGCAGGCGCTGCGCAACGCGGTGCCGCTGCTCGCGGCCGGCGCACAGATGGTGAAACTCGAGGGTGGCCGCGCGATGGCCGAGACGGTGCGCTTCCTCGTCGAGCGCGGCATCGCCGTCTGCGGTCATGTGGGCTTGACACCGCAATCGGTGCACACGCTGGGCGGATACCGCGTCCAGGGCAAGGGCGATGCCGCCGCGGACGCGCTCATGCTCGACGCACGCGCGATCCAGGATGCCGGCGCCGCCATGATCGTGCTCGAAGCCATTCCCGCAGCGCTGGGCAAGCGCGTGACCGAGGCGTTGGCCGTGCCGACGATCGGCATCGGTGCCGGCGTCGACTGTTCGGGCCAGGTGCTCGTCGTCTACGACATGCTCGACATCTACCCCGGCCGCAAGGCGCGCTTCGTGAAGAGCTTCATCGCCGAGGCGGGCAACCCCAAGGCCGCGATCGAGGCCTACGTGAAGGCGGTCAAGGCCAAGTCCTTTCCGGGTCCCGAGCACGGTTTCTGACCGCCGCCAGGCCGAACGGCCGCGTCGAATGCCCTGCCCCTGGCTCCCGCGGTCGTGCTAAATTGTCGAAGCCGAGCAAGAGGTAGGGACCGGCTCGGGCATACGCCGGTTCCCGGGGACCTGCCACCGACCTTATGACTCAATTCGCCTCGTTCGTGGCGCCAGCTCTGGCGCCGAAATTCCTTGTGCTCTACGCGTTCATCCTGAGCGCGATCGCGATCCATTTCCGCGGCTGCGTGCGCTCAACAAAGTGTTCGGCTTCATTTATCGTGGCCGCGTCAAGATGAAGGCGCTGAAGAAGGCCAACCGCAGGCTCGACTACGCGATCAAGTACGCGACGCTCGGCGGCCTGCTCGCGGCCTTCGTGGTCTGGGCCTGAGGCACCGACGCGAAACGTGAGCGCGAGTCTCCCCCCGCTGCTCGCCGGCGACGAACCGCCGCCGTTCGAGATCGTGAACGCCGGCGGCGCTTCGCCGCTCGTGCTCGTCTGCGATCACGCCAGCAACCGCGTGCCGCGCGCGCTGCATCATCTCGGGCTGGCGCCGGCGCCGTTGCGCGAGCACATCGCCTGGGACATCGGCGCCGCCGACGTGGCGCGCCGGCTCGCGCGCCGCTTCGATGCGCCGCTGGCGCTCACCGGCTATTCGCGCCTCGTCATCGACTGCAACCGCGCCCTCAACGACCCCTCCTCGATCGCGGCCGAGAGCGACGGCATTGCGGTGCCCGGCAATCGCGGGCTTTCGCAGGGCCAGCGCCTGCAGCGCGCCGAGACTCTGTTCAAGCCCTATCACGACGCCGTCGCGCGTCTCGTCGCGCACAAGCATGAGCCGGCGATCGTCTCGATCCACTCGTTCACGCCGGTGTTCCAGCGCACGCGCCGGCCGTGGCACGTGGGCGTGCTCTGGAACGAGGATCGGCGCATCGCCCTTCCGCTGATCGAGGCGCTGCGCCGCAATCCCGAGCTCGTGGTCGGCGACAACGAGCCTTACTCGGCGCGCGACGGCGTCGGCTACACCATCGCGGCGCATGCCGAGCGCGCCGGCCTCGCGCATGTGGCGCTCGAGATCCGCCAGGACCTGATCGCGACTCTGGCCGGCGCCGAGCAATGGGCCGACAGCGTCGGCGACGCGCTCGAGGCCGCGTTCGCCGCGGCCGGCTTCGCGATCGCATCCGGGGCGGCGGCGTGAGCGCCGCCCTGCCGAGCTTCGCGATCGGCATCGAGGAAGAATACCTCCTCGTCGACAGGAAGACGCGCGATCTCGCGCATGATCGCCCCGAGGCGTTCATGACCGCGCTCGAGGCCAAGCTCGGCGACCAGGTCAAGCCGGAGTTCCTGACGAGCCAGGTCGAGCTGGTGACGAAACCCTGCAAAGACATCGCCGAGGCGGGCGCCGAGCTCCGGCACCTTCGGCGCACGGCCGCCGAGATCGCGGGTGAGTTCGGCCTCGCCATCGTCGCCGCGGCCACGCATCCGTTCGCCGGTTACGAATCGACGATGCCGTCCGACAAGGAGCGCTACAAGATCCTGGCGCGCGACCTGCAGGGCGTCGGCCGGCGGCTGCTGATCTGCGGCATGCACGTGCACTGCGCGCTCGACGACAACGAGCTCCGCATCGATCTCATGTCGCAGGTCGCCTACTTCCTGCCGCACATCCTGGCGCTCAGCACTTCGTCGCCGTTCTGGCGCGGCGAAGACACGGGGTTGAAATCGTACCGCATCGCGGTGTTCGACGAGCTGCCGCGCACCGGCATCCCCGAGCAGTTCGACAGCTGGGGCGAGTATCAGCGCCATGTCGACATCCTGGTGAAGACCGGGCTCATCGAGGACGCCTCGAAGCTGTGGTGGGACGTGCGCCCCTCCGCGCGCTTCCCGACGCTCGAGATGCGCATCACCGACGTGCCGACCCTGATCGAGGACACGCTCACCATCGCGGCGCTCTATGTGTGCATCCTGCGCATGCTGTGGCGCCTGAAGCGCGCGAACCAGCGCTGGCGGCGCTACGCGGCGATGCTGATCGGCGAGAACCGCTGGCGCGCGCAGCGCTACGGCTTCGACGAGGGCCTCGTCGATTTCGGCAAGGGCGAGATCGTCCCCTACGCCCATCTGCTCGGC
>SBBV01000121.1 GCA_005240015.1 Candidatus Odyssella thessalonicensis
CGATCGCCTTCAAGCCGAGCGCCTTGATCGTCTTCCGGCACTGGCCGAGCGCATGCACGTGGCTGTGCGCCTCCTTGAGCTCGTCGAGCACTGCCTGCTCGGCTTGAAGGGCGCCAAGCTCGACGAGCTCAAGGAGGCGCACAGCCACGTGCATGCGCTCGGCCAGTGCCGGAAGACGATCAAGGCGCTCGGCTTGAAGGCGATCGTCCACGCCGACACCGCCGGCGCGGCGCAGGACGTCGCCGCCTGGGGCGATCCCACCAAGGCCGCGATCTCCTCGAGCCTCGCCGCCGAGATCTACGGGCTCAGGATCCTGAAGAAGAACATCGAGGACGCCGAGCACAACACGACTCGCTTCCTCGTGATGAGCAAGACCGCGAAGCGCCCGCCGCGCGGCGACGGCCCCTACGTCACCACCTTCGTCTTCCGCGTGCGCAGCGTGCCGGCGGCGCTCTACAAGGCGCTCGGCGGCTTCGCCACGAACAAGGTCAACATCACCAAGCTCGAGAGCTACATCATCGACCCCTTTTTCACCGTGGCGCAGTTCTATGTCGACGTCGACGGCCACATCGACGACGAGCCGATGAAATACGCGTTCGAGGAACTCGGATTCTTCACCACCGATCTGAAGGTGCTCGGCGTCTACCAGGCGAGCCCGTTCCGGCGGACCGGGAAGGCGTGAAGCGGGTGAGGGCGCGGCTCAGAAAGCGCCCTCACCCGCGGATCACGGTGCGACCGGCGGCTCGGCGCGGAAGCGCTCGAGCCCGAATCGTGCGGCTCGTCTATACGAGAGCAGGCCGCCCGATCCGTCGCCCGGGCGCGGGTCACATTCAGTTGACCGACCGCCGCCGGCGACCAAAGTTAAGCGGGATTTCGGAACCGAAGGGGAGACGATCAATGATCGACGTCCATTACTGGCCCACGCCCAACGGCCACAAGGTCACGATTTTCCTCGAAGAGGCGGGCCTGCCCTACAAGCTCGTGCCGGTGAACATCGGCAAGGGCGAGCAGTTCACGCCGCAGTTCCTCGCGATCTCGCCCAACAACCGCATGCCGGCGATCGTCGACCACGCGCCCAGGGATGGCGGCGCGCCGATTTCCGTTTTCGAGTCGGGCGCGATCCTCATCTACCTCGGTGAGAAGACCGGCAAGTTCCTGCCCGGCCCCGACAAGGTGCGCGCGCGCAAAGAGGTGATCGAGTGGCTGATGTGGCAGATGGGCGGCTTGGGCCCGATGTCGGGCCAGGCGGGCCATTTCCTCAACTACGCGCCCGACGACATTCCCTACGGCAAGAAGCGCTACACCCAGGAGGTCAACCGCCTCTACGGCGTCATGAACAAGCGCCTCGCTGACTGCGACTATCTCGCCGGCGATTACTCGATCGCCGACATGGCCTCCTATCCCTGGGTCGCGATCTGGAAGCGCTTGAACCAGACCATGGACGAGTTCCCGCATCTTGCGCGCTGGATTGAGCGGATGAAGGCGCGCCCGGCGGTCGACCGCGCCTACAAGGCCGGCGAGAAGATCTCGCCGCCGCGCACCGGCGGCATGAGCGAGGAGGAGCGCAAGATCCTGTTCGGCCAGACCGCGGCGAGCGTCGCGGCCGTGGTGCGCTAAACGGGCCGCACGCCCGGAGCGCCAGCCGCGCTCCCTCGGCCTCCGACAAAAAAGCGGCCCCGTCCGGGGCCGCTTCAGCGCGAGCGCGCTAGAAATTGGGGTGGATGTTGTTCTGGGCGCAGAGCAGGCGCGCCTTCAATGTCGGCATGTACGGATCCTTGCTCAGCATGCGCAGCCGCGAAGCGCCGCTGCTTTCGCGGATCACCATCGGCGAGCCGCCGGCCGCCAGGGCCTCCTTCGGAATGCGGAACAGGTCGCCGGACGCCTCGTCGACATAGGTTCCGGGCTCGCTCACGTCTTCCCAGCCGATCTCGGGTAGGCTGCTTCTGTGCTTCGCCTGGATCGACTGGTTCTCGACTTCCCTCAACGCCATGGCAGGTCCTCCGAATGCTTGAGTGGGCCCCTCCAATGACGGACGCCTCCGCCGAATAAGCGGAAGCGGCGCTCGCAGCCTTGGCCGCTCGCGTCGCGACGATGCAAATTGACGGAGACACCAGCAGTATATCACCGCGCCGATTCGGATCCAAGAATTCGCGCGGGAAATGCAGAAAAATATCGCGGAATTTCCAGAACGCGCCTGCGCTTGCACGCTCAGCGCGTGAGTCAGGCAGCGACTAATACCTCCGCGTGCTTGCGTGCGATCTCCGCCGCAGCGGCGAACATTGGCTGCTGCAAGCCAGCGCTCATCCGAACCGCTCCTTGATCATCGCATAGCACGCGCGCAGCAGCAGCGCCTCGCCCCCTTTGGGGCGGCCGGGGCGAGCCTTCTGGTTCCAAGCGTAGGTGTCGAAATGCGCCCAGGCGACGCCTTTCTCGACGAAAGCTTCGAGGAAGAGCGCGGCCGTGATCGCGCCGGCCATGCCGCCCTCGGGCGCGTTGGTAAGATCAGCCGTCTCGCTCTCCACCAAGCCGCGATAGCCCGGCCAGAGTGGCAGACGCCACATGGGGTCGTCGGCGGCGCGGCCGTGGCGCAGCAGCGCGTCGCCGAGCGCCTCGTCGTTGGCGAAGAGCGCGGGCAGCTCGGGCCCGAGGGCCACGCGCGCGGCGCCGGTGAGCGTCGCGAAATCGAGCAAGAGGGCCGGCTTCTCGCGCGAGCCTTCGACCAGCGCGTCGGAGAGGATCACGCGCCCTTCGGCGTCGGTGTTGCCGATCTCGATCGTCTTCTCGTTGCGCGCGAGGATCACGTCGAGCGGGTGATAGGAATTCGCCGAGACCGCGTTCTCGACCGCCGGCACGAGCAGCCGCAGCCGCACCGGCAAGTTCGCCGCCATGATCGCTTCGGCGAGGCCGAGCGCGGTGGCGGCGCCGCCCATGTCCTTCTTCATCATCTGCATGCCCGACGCGGTCTTGAGGTCGAGCCCGCCGGTATCGAAGCACACGCCCTTCCCGACCAGGGTCAGCCTGGGCTTGGTCTCGTCGCCCCAGAGGAGATCGGCCAAGCGCGGCGGATCGGCGGCGGCGCGGCCCACCGCGTGGATCGCGCGATAGCCCTGCTTCAAAAGATCCTCGCCGACGGTGACGCTGACCTTGGCGCCGTGCGCGCGGCCCACCTCCTCGACGGCGCCCGCGAGCGCCGTCGGCCCCATGTCGCCGGCCGGCGTGTTGACGAGGTCGCGCACGCGGTGGATGGCGCCGGCGAGGCGCGTGACTTCACCGCGGTCTATGCCGCCGGGCCAGACGAGCGCGGGGCGCGGGCGCTTGTCCTGCTTGTAGCGCTCGAAGCGATAAGCGCCGAGCGCCCAGCCGAGTGCCGCCTGCAGCGGCGCCGCACCGCTGTCGAGCCGGTAGGTGCCGTCCGGGAGCGACGTCGCAAGCCCGGCGATGCGCCAGATGTCGGCGGTATCGGCCGCGCGGCCGGCGAGAATGCACTGCGGCGCGCCGTTTGCGCCCGGCAATGCCAGCGTCTCGCCGGCCTTGCCCTTGAAGCCCTGCGCCTTCACCCAGGCGGCCGTGGCGGGTGCTTGTGTCCTGAGCCAAGGTTCGAGCTCGCTCTCGGCGAGCACGGTGATGGGCACGGCCGTGACGGGTTCGGCGTCGATCAGCTGGAAGCGTTCGGACATGTGCGAAGTGAGGTGAAGGGAACAGGGAGCCGGGGAGCCGGGGGAAAGGACGATAAGAAGTTAAACCACAGTGGACACGCGGGACACAGAGGAAGAATTTTTTGCGCGCGCCGTTGGCGCGCAATCTTCCTTCTCCCCGGCTCCCTGTTCCCGTTAGCAGCGTTGCCGCAGGAAAAGCTTGCGCCAGCACGCGGGTTCGCGCATGTCTCGCGCGCGATGGAGGGACCGATGGCGCAATACACGCTCTGGGTCGGCAACAAGAACTACTCCTCGTGGTCGCTGCGCGGCTGGCTCATGTGCCGTCTCGCCGGCATCGACTTCGAGGAGGTGCTGGTGCGGCTCGACGAGGCGGATCGCTGGGCGCGCTTCCGCAAATTCTCGCCCGCGGGCCGCGTGCCGACCTTGAAGGACGGCGACGCCGGCGGCACGCCGGTCGTGATCTGGGACACGATGGCGATCGGCGAATATCTCGCCGAGCGCTTCCCCGAGCGGAAGCTGTGGCCGGCCGATCCCGTGGCGCGCGCGCGGGCGCGCTCGGTGTGCGCGGAGATGCATTCCGGCTTCGCGCCGCTGCGCAACCAGCTGCCGATGAACATGCACCGGACGAAGCCGCCGCCGAAATGGGACGCAGACGCGCAGCGCGACATCGATCGAGTGCAGGAGCTCTGGCGCGATTGCCGCCAACGCTTCGGCGCGGGCGGGCCCTATCTCTTCGGGCCTCTCACGCTCGCCGATTGCTTCTACGCGCCGGTGGTGAGCCGCTTCACGACCTACCGCGTGCCGATGGACGGCGTGTGCTCAGCCTATTGCGAGGCGATGTGGGAATGGCC
>SBBV01000514.1 GCA_005240015.1 Candidatus Odyssella thessalonicensis
CCACCGCAAAAAGATCAAAAATGCAATTGAAGGGATGACCGCAAAAGTGTCACCCATGTCCCCGAACACCTGTCACCCATCTCTCCGGCACGTACAGAACGGGCGCGGGGGAGGCCGGGAGGGGGCGAGTCGCAGAGCCTCGCGTTCGGCCGGACTGGCCCCACCCCGGCCCGGACGGCCCGCCAAGGCGGGCCTTACAGCCGAATCGCGCAAGTGCGCGATTCGGCCAGAAGCTCGGGCTTTGCCCGAGCGTCCGCAAGCGGGGCGGGAGAATCCGGGGCCGAACGCCTTGACCGCCGATTCCACCCGATCGGAACGCGCGCTAGCTGTCCTTCACGCAATGGATGAAGCCTTTGGCATTGATGCGCGAGAGGTAGGTCAATTCGATCATCATCTTGCCGGCGCGATCCGGGCGCGCGTCCTTGGCCTCGATGATGCGCCAGCCGTTGGGCAAGCCCTTCAATCCCGCGCTCAAGCCGATCTGGCGGCCGGCTACCGTGTAGGGCGCGAATGGGCCCTGCTGCTCGAAGCCGCGATAGGTGTTGCCGCGGATCTCGAGCGTGCCGATCACGGCGAGGGTCGCCATGGTTCCGGCCTGGAAGATCGTGCAGCCATAGGTGCCGCTCGGCGGTGCGGCGAACGCGCCGGGCGATGCGACGGCGAAGGCGAGCAGGGCGGCTGCGGCGGCGGCAATTCGGCAGGTCGATTTCATAAGCTGTTTCCCCGGATGCTGATCGCGCGAGATCGCGCGCTTCCGACTGTTATTTATTCGTCCCGAAAAATGCTGTGAACTATGTCACAAGGTATAGGAAAGGCCGTAAAATCCGGCTTTCGCGGATGGATGGGCGTTTTCAAGCGTCCCGGGCCCCGCTATGAGTGCGGCATGGCCGAGCGGGAAGGCGAACGCGTGGTCGCGGTGCGCATCGAAGGCAGGGTCCAGGGCGTGTGGTACCGCGGCTGGACCATGGACGAGGCCGAGCGGCGGGGCCTGCGCGGCTGGGTGCGCAACCGGAGCGACGGCAGCGTCGAAGCGTTGTTCATCGGACCGGATGCGCTCGTGGCCGACATGATCGAGGCCTGCCGGCGCGGTCCGCCCGCGGCGCGGGTGAAGCGGGTGGTCGAGCATCCGGCCGCCGACGACGGCTCGCTCGGCTTCCGCCAACGGGCGACCGAGTAGGTTCGAGGACAGAATGGGACGCATACTCGTCGACGGCGTGCCGTATCACATCGACAATCATCCGTCCTATATCGGGCGGCCGATCGGCACTTCCGACTGGCTCAGGATCGATCAGAAGCGCATCGACGAGTTCGGCCGCGCCACCAACGACATGAACCGGATCCACGTCGATCCCGAGTTCGCGAAGAAGCACAGCCCGTTCGGCGGCATCGTCGCGCACGGCTTTCTCACGCTGGCGCTGCTTACCCACCTCTCGCAAACCGCCGAGATGATGCCCGACGGCGTCGACTACGGCATCAACCTCGGCTTCGAGCGCATCCGCTTCCTGGCACCGGTCGCCGTCGACCACTCGATCCGCCTGAAGGCCACGCTGCTCGCCTGCGAGGTGCGCGGGCCCGGACGCTGGACCTTCAAGAGCCGCTGCAATGTCGAGGTCAAGGAGACCGGCAAGGTCGCGCTCAGCGCGGTCTGGAACGTGCTGTTCATCAACACCGCGAAGTCGGGCATGGCCGCCCTCGACATGGAGGCCGCCGCCGAGAAAGCCTGAGTTGCAGATTTCGTTAACCAAGCGCGGGCAGAGTCGCGGCCGCATCGTCCCGCCATCGCCGCACGCCTTCGATGGGCAAGATCCTCTATCCCGCGCTGTTCATGCTGTTTCTGGCGCTGAACGTCGCCGGCTTCGCGTTCGTCGTGTTCGAGCTCGACGGCAGCACGGTCAAGACCAAGCGATCGATCGTGCAGCCCGAGGCGCGCCCGCGCTGACGGCCGCTAGTCCGGCTGCGCCCCGAAAACCTCCGCGAACGCCGCCTTCAGGGCCATGTCCACCTCGGCCATCCCGACGTGGATGCCGAGATCGGCCAGCGAGGTGGTGCCGAAGCGCGCATCGGCGATGCCGCAGGACACGATGCCGTCGAAATGGCGAAGGTCGGGATCGACGTTGAGCGCCACGCCGTGCAAGGTCACCCAGTGGCGCACGCGCACGCCGATGGCGGCGATCTTGTCCTCGCGGCCCGCGCCCTTGTCGCCGCTGCGGTCGATCCAGACGCCGACCCGGCCGGCGCGCCGCTCGCCATTCACGTTGAAGCGGGCGAGCGCGGCGATGATCCAGGCCTCGAGGTCGGAGACGAAGCGGCGCACGTCGTAGCCGCGGCGGGCGAGATCGAGCATCACATAGGCCACGCGCTGGCCGGGGCCGTGATAGGTGAGCTGGCCGCCGCGCCCGGCGGCGAACACCGGGAAGCGGCTCGGCGCCACGAGGTCCGCGGCCTTCGCGCTGGTGCCGGCGGTGTAGAGCGGCGGGTGCTCGAGCAGCCAGACGCGCTCGCGCGCCCGGCCGGCGCGGATCGCGGCCACGCGCTCGTCCATCGCCGCCAACGCTGCGGGATAGGGCACCGGCGCGTCGTCGATGCGCCATTCCAAGCCCTTGCTCAACAGCGTCGCAGTGCCCACTTGTGCTTGCGCCATGGATATCGATTTGGTATCCCAACGCGCCTTTCGCCAGGCTGTCAACGCTCGGCGAACGGCCGTGCAAGCGCCGGGCTTGCTGCTGTGGACGATGCGGTCGTGGCGGAATTGGTAGACGCGCTAGCTTGAGGTGCTAGTTCCCGAAAGGGAGTGGAAGTTCGAGTCTTCTCGACCGCACCACAGCCGCCGGAAACCCGGTCTTCATCTTCGCAACGATCTCCGCCCAAGGCTCCCTGTGGGCCTTCGGATTCTCCTCTTGCGCCGCGAGGGCAGATGCCAGGGGCGAACGATGCCAGTCTGGGCCAATGTCGCCCCGCCGCGCCGCGGGACGCCCGCGCGCGCCCGGGCGCGTGAGCGGCTGATCGCGGCGCGCGCGCGCGCCGTCCGCGGGGGCGGCCGCCATGGCTGAGCCCTCCGATCCCGCAATCCAGCCCGCAGCCGAGGCGCCGCGCGTCTCGTCGGAGGCGCTCTACGGCCTGCGCCCGGCGCTCGTCCGCGCCGTCATCGAGGCGGCCGAGGGCGGCGACCGCGAGCGCGTGCGCCGGCTCGTCGAGCCGCTCCACTACAGCGATCTCGCCGACCTGCTCGAGCGCCTGGGCTCGGAC
>SBBV01000492.1 GCA_005240015.1 Candidatus Odyssella thessalonicensis
GACTTGCACGCACCGGGCGCGCGCAGCGCGCCCCTACGCGTCACATGCTTTCACCCAATCGGGACGCACCCAGCGCGCCGTTTCCAATCGAGTCCGGCGCAGGCATAATGCGGGGTATCGCATTTTCGAGGGAGGAAATCGCGATGAAGTGGAAAGCGCTCACGGCCGGCCTCTTGGCCGCTGCCGGACTCGTCGCCGCGGCCATGAGCGCCGCGGCGCAGGACATCCCGACCATCCGCTTCGGCCGCCAGACCGCGGCCGAGGACAATCTCTGGCTCATGCTGGCCAAGCCGCAACTGGCGCCCAATCTCGGCAAGGCCTACAAGATCGAGTGGTCGCAGTGGCGCGCCTCCGATGCCGCGTTCAAGGCCTACGAGGCCGGCGAGTTCGATCTCGCGACACTCTCGGCCAACGCCGCGATCGTGGCCGCGTCCAAGGGGCTCGACTTCAAGATCATCGCCAGCATCAGCCGCGAATCGGACCGCGCGGCCAAGACCTATTTCCTCGCGAAGAAGGACGGGCCGGCCAGGATCGCCGACCTGAAAGGCGCGACCATCGGCATCATCGGCCACCGCAGCTCGATCGAGCTGTGGGCGCGCGAGGCCTTGAAGTCCGGCGGCCTCAATCCCGACCGCGACGTGACATGGGCCGTGCTTCCGTTCCCGGCGATGGCCGAAGCGATCCGCGCCAACAAGATCGCGACCGCCGGCATTCCCGAGGTCTTCGCCAAGGGCGAGATCGCGAAGGGCGACTTGAAGGTGCTGTTCACCTCGAAGACCGGCGTGCCGTTCGACGAGGAGCTGATCATCATGATCGCCAATCCGGCGTTCCTCAGGAAGCAGCCGGCCGCGGTGCGCGCGTTCCTCGCCGATCTCGTCGAGGTGACGAAGGTCTACACCGCCGACATTAAGGCCGGGCGCCAGGCCATTCTCGACGCCAAGCTCGTGCGGCTCCCGCCCGAGGTCTATCTCAACGCGACCGAGTATGCGCGCGACCCCAAGCTGCGGCCGAGCGTCGAGATCCTCGGCAAGATGCAGGACAATCTCTTGGCCTCCGGCTTCCAGCAGAAGAAGATCGACATCAACGCGCTCGTCGATCTCTCTTTCGTGCCGGCGAATTGAGTCTTTGGGACCGCGCGGCTCCAGCCGCGCCCTTCGTGCCGCCGCAAGAAAGAGCGCGCCTGGAGACGCGCGGTCCCAAAGTTAACCTACCTTTCCCAAAGGTAGGCGAACGGGGCCATGCCCGATCGCCCGATCTTCCTCGGCACCAAGGGCGGGCCGGCGCTGCGCGGCGCGGCGCGCGCCTGCCGAGCGCCAACGCGCTCAAATTCGAGTTCAAGCGGAAGACGATCGTGTTCTCGGGCGACACCGCCTATTTCCCGCCGCTTCGCCGCATTCGCGCGCGGCGCCGACCTCCTCGTGCACGAGGCGATGTACGGCCCCGCGATCGCAGCGCTGGCGCGCCGCAACCCCAACGCCGCGCCCCTGCTCGCGCACCTCACCGCGAGCCACACGCTGGTCGAGGACGCGGCCAAGATCGCGGCGCTCGCCGGCGTGAAGACGCTCGTGCTCAACCACCTCATGCCGAGCGACGACGCCACCCTCATCGACGCCGACTGGATCGCCGCCGCACGCCCGCACTACGCGGGCGAGATCATCGTCGCGCGGGATCTGATGGAGATGGTGCTGGGATGAGCGCTTCTCGCCGTGCAAATAGCAGAAGATTTTCGCGGTCTCCGCGAAGGCGGGGACCGATGTGCGGCTCATTCAGCAAGAGTGAGCCGCTTCTCCGATTGGTGAGGCGTCGGAACTTGGTCCCACGTTTTGCCGTCGAGTACCCGACCTGTGCGCTTCTTGTTAACTCCGCCCCACTGCTTGAAGTGAAAAGCAACGTTCGCGGCTATGCACTGATCGCGGATTGATCGCACCCACTCGATCGGCATCGGTCGTGCCTTTGGTCCACTCTCCCCGCCGGCAATCGCCCAATCGATGCCCCCTAAGTCGAGATCATCGAGCGGACCTAAGAGCGGTTCCAGGCTGAGAAACTTTACCGCGGCGCGGGTGCGGCGGAGGTGATCGATACGATAAGTGTAGTCACTGTTCTCGACGCTTACGCCAAGCCAGATGTGCTTCGGCCACGGCAAGAGCGGGAAGACCTCCTCAATCCTCTCCGCCCGCTTCGTGAGCACCTGATACGTGTGCTGTGGGGTCGCGACCATTGTCGCGAACACCTCCTTAATGAAGTCGAGCGGCACGTCGTCATGGAAGAGATCGGACATGGAGTTGACGAAGATCATCCGGCCGGTCTTCCAGCGCTTCGGAATGTCGAGCGAGCTGCGGTCGAGGTTGATGTGGCCGTTCCACCTGGCGCGGCCGCCGGACTTCCGGGTGACGCCGGCGTACTTGGGTTGGCCCATTGCTTCGAGCCGTGCGGCAAGCCGCATTGCGTAGCAATTCGTGCAGCCGGGCGAAAGCACCGTGCAGCCGACGATGGGGTTCCACGTCGCTTCGGTCCACTCGATGGGGGAGTTGCTCGCCATTACTTCCTCCTCGGAGGAAAGGTCACCTTCGTATTGTCTCCGAACGTTGGTTTCCCGTGACGTTTGGGTCTGTCGTCGGCGGGCGGTTCAGCTTCGATTTTGCCTTCCGCTTCGAGCTCATTCAGAGCGTCTTTGTAATTGTTCGGGATGTAGTTTTTTCCAAGACTGTGCTCTTCGTAGATTTGCTCCATCGTCTTCGTCTCACCCGCATAGTCATCAAGGAGCATGCGCTTTAACTCGTCGAACTCCGGGTAGAAAAACTGCGTCTTCGGCGGCGGGTCGTCGTAGTGCGTGTAGTGTGGAATGCCCTTTGCATCGATGAAGCCCTCTTTCGCCATGATCTCATTCATGATGCGATAGCCGAGGGGGTGCTTCGTGACGAAGACGAGCATGTGGGTGGTGCGCTTACCCACCTTGAAGCGGAATGGCCGAACGTAGGTCTTGCCTTTGTTCAGCTCTTTAAGAGCCGCAATCAGCGCATCGAGGATTATTTCCTCGCGCTCATAGGGAGTGTGCTTTTTTGAGGCGTTAATGCCTTGCATCTCCTCTTGCAGACGAGCTGTCCGGTCTCTGCCGAAGAGTGCTGCCATACGCTCCGAAAAGATCGGGGTGCTGAGCGCTGCATTGATACGGCGGTAGTTGAAAAAGAAAATGCAATCGCATCCCCAATTCTTCGTAACGCCTTTTATGAGGTCGAGGGTGAGCCCGGCGTATCCAAACGGGTCGATGAAAGTGAAACAGGGAACCGTAGGATTCTTCAGGAAGTAGTCGGCGGTGTCCTGACCGACCTTCCTGTTCAAAATAGCGGGCTCGTTTGCGAGCGCGGTGATGCCAGGCAGGCCCTTCACATTTGCTTCGAGCTTCGCGACGGCTCGAGCGTCGTCATCGTTGAAGATCGTAACGAGGTGCTTCGCAAGAAGTGGCTTCGCGATCGCCTTTCGCAGAACCAAAAGCGGCGTCGACTCGGTGCCATCGTCGTACCGGCCGGGACCGCAGTACAAGTCCATGTAGGCGATCTTCTGGCCTAAGCTAATTGCCTTGCTCAGCACGATGTTAGACCATGTGTCGAAGTGCTTCGTGATGATCTTGGCCTTGACCTCAGACGCGGGGCTCCGTTCGTCGAAGAACTTATCCACGGCAGGCATGCCTCACACTCCCCCGAGTTACTTTTCCCGCGCCTCTATAAGGTCGTGCTTGGCTGCAGATAGAACATACGGGGAACCAAAGGCGAAGGCAACTCCTGTAATGCGCGGTTGGAACGTAAGACGAACAAAATTCCGCCGTATTCTTCTGCTCGTCTAGGTTGCCCTTCGTTCGCCGGGGCGATCCGGCGCGCGGTGGGTGGCGCGGCTAGATGGCTGCGTGGCTCTTTGGACAAGTATATCGGGAACATGTTCGTACGAGCACGATGGTCTCGCTCGCGCCAGCGTCACATGTTTCGCCCACGGCGTCGCACGCACGGGGCGTTCGGCCCGCGGCCGATGCCCAGGCGCGGTTAACGTCGATGTTGACGTGATGTTGACGCCGATGTTGACGAATGTTGACTGAAGTTGACGTTTGTTGACGGTTCGAGGGGGGCCCCCCTCCTAATTGGTCAGCGAGATGGGCGCGGCTGGAGCCGCGCGGTCCCAGTCAGGCCGGCGCGAGAAGCCCACAAAAGCCCCGCGCCAGGGCGGAAAAAGCCCACAAAAGCCGACAAATGCCGACAAAAGCCCACCTTGTAAAAAATGTCGGCTTTTGTGTGCTTATGTCGGCTTTTGTCGGCTTTTCGCGGCGTGACGGCGGAGCAGCGGCCTCTCGCCCTTTGCGCGCCGTCGAGGTAGGTGCGCCGTGGGTGCGCGGTAGGTGATCGGGTAGGTGCGAAGTAGGTCGAACGCCCCGCGAAAGTAGGTGAAAGTAGGCGAAAGCAGGTGATTCACCCCCGGCGGGAGTCGCCCCTACTCCGCCGCCGTCGCCCCCTTGGCGTAGCCCGCCGTCTTCAGCGCCTCGCCGATCTCGCCGAGGATGGCGGGATCGTCGATCGTGGCGGGCGTCTTGTAGGCCTCGCTGTCGGCGATCTTCTGCATGGTGCCGCGCAGGATTTTGCCCGAGCGCGTCTTGGGCAGGCGCTTCACCACCACCGCGGTCTTGAACGCCGCCACCGGGCCGATGCGGTCGCGCACCATCGCGACGACCTCCTTCACGATCTCGCCGTGCGGGCGATTGACGCCGGCCTTCAAGACGAGGAAGCCGAGCGGGAGTTGGCCCTTCATCGGGTCGGCGACGCCGATGACCGCGCATTCGGCGACGTCCTTGTGGTCGGCGAGCACTTCCTCCATCGCGCCGGTCGAGAGCCGGTGGCCGGCCACGTTGATGACGTCGTCGGTGCGCGTCATCACGTAGACATAGCCGTCGTCGTCGATGAAGCCGGCGTCGCCGGTCTTGTAGTAGCCGGGGAAGTCTTCGAGATACGCCTTCTTGTAGCGGTCGTCGGCCTTCCAGAGCGTCGGCAAGGTGCCCGGCGGCAGCGGCAGCTTCGCGCAGAGGGCCCCGATCTCCCCCGCCTTCACCGGCTTCTTGTCTTCGCCGAGCACCTCCATCCTCCAGCCCGGCATCGGCTTGGTGGGCGAGCCGTATTTCACCGGCAGCCGCTCGATGCCCACCGGATTGGCGCAGATCGCCCAGCCGGTCTCGGTCTGCCACCAGTGATCGATCACCGGCACCTTCAGATGCGATTCGGCCCATTTGATCGTGTCGGGGTCGGCGCGCTCGCCGGCGAGGAACAGCGTGCGGAAGCACGAGAGGTCGTGCTTCTTGATGAACTCGCCGTTGGGGTCCTGCTGCTTGATCGCGCGGAACGCGGTGGGCGCGGTGAACAGCGCGCGCACCTTGTGGTTCGCGATCACGCGCCAGAACGCGCCGGCGTCGGGCGTCCCGACCGGCTTCCCCTCGTAGAGGATCGAGGTGTTGCCGTTGAGCAGCGGCGCATAGACGATGTAGGAGTGGCCGACGACCCAGCCCACGTCGGACGCCGCCCAATAGGCCTCGCCCGGCTCCACGCCGTAGATGTTCTTCATCGACCAGTGCAGCGCCACCATGTGCCCGCCATTGTCGCGCACGATGCCCTTGGGCTGGCCGGTCGTGCCCGAGGTGTAGAGGATGTAGAGCGGGTCGGTGGCGGCGACGGTGACGCAATCGCGCGGGCTGGCCTTGGCGAAGAGCTCGTCCCAATCGTGGTCGCGGCCCTTTTGCAGCTCGCAGCGCTGCTGCGGGCGCTGGAAGATGATGCAGGCCTGCGGCTTGTGCTTGGCGATCGCGATGGCGCCGTCGAGCAGCGGCTTGTAGGGCACGACGCGGCCGGGCTCGAGGCCGCACGAGGCCGAGACGATGAGCTTGGGCGTGGCGTCGTCGATGCGCACGGCGAGCTCGTTGGCCGCGAAGCCGCCGAAGACGACCGAGTGCACGGCGCCCAAGCGCGCGCAGGCGAGCATCGCGATCGCCGCCTCGGGCACCATAGGCATGTAGATGATGACGCGGTCGCCCTTGCCGACGCCGAGCCCCGCGAGCAGGCCGGCGCAGCGTGCCACCGCGTCGCGCAGCGCGCGATAGGTGTAGGTGCGCTTCAAGCCGGTCATCGGGCTGTCGTAGACGAGCGCCGGCTGCTCGACGCGGCCCTTCTCGACGTGGCGGTCGAGCGCGTTCCAGCACGTGTTGCAGCGCGCGCCGGTGAACCAGCGGTAGAACGGCGGCTTCGCGCTGTCGAGGACCTTGTCCCAGCGCTTCTCCCAGTCGAGCGCCGCCGCGGCCTCGGCCCAGAACCCTTCCGGATCCTTGAGCGAGCGCGCGTGGATGGAATCGTAGCGAGCCGTCATGAACCGCCTCCCGGCACGGTCGCTCCCTTGGGGAGCGATCCCTTATTCTCTCCGGCTAGATTGCGGCAACGGCGGCGGCCTGCCAAGCGGCGCTCGTGCCGCATGGCCCGCTTTCGCCCACGCTCGGCCTCGCCTCTTCCCTGCTCGCAGCACGCGCCTTAGGTTCCGGCACCTCGTTCCCTTGGGGAGAGACGCTCCGTGTCCAATCCGATGTACGACCACTCGATCCCGGTGTTCGCGCGCATGCTCGGCAATCTCGCGGCGATCCTCGACAAGGCCGCCAAGCATTGCGAGGCCAAGAAGATCGATCCCGGGGCGCTGCTCGGCGCGCGGCTCTTCCCCGACATGTTCCCGCTGACGCGCCAAGTGCAGGTGGCGGCCGATCAGGCCAAGGGCTGCGCCGCGCGGCTCGCCGGCCTCGAGGTTCCGAAATACGAGGACACCGAGAAGAGCTTCGACGAGTTGAAGGCGCGCCTCGCCAAGACGATCGCGTTCGTCAACGGCGTCAAGCCCGAGCAGGTCGCGAACAGCGCCGGCCGCGACATCACGCTGCCGATCGGCGGCAATGCGGTGACGTTCAAGGGCGAGTGGTACTTGAAGCACTTCGTGCTGCCGAACCTCTATTTCCACGTCACGACGGCCTACGACATCCTGCGCCACAACGGCGTGGAGCTCGGCAAGCGCGATTACATCGGCGGATTGAACTGAGGCGCGGGCTCAGGCGACGCGCTGCGCGAGATCGGACCCGATCGCCGGCTGCGATTGCGCCGCGGGGTGCTCGCGCGCATCGGGCGCGGCGCCCGAGTCGGGGCGCAGGCTCACGCGCTCCGGCGGGAAGTAGGCGGAGACGGTGGTGCCCTGGCCCGGCGCGCTCACGACGCGCAGCGCGCCGCCGTGCACCTCCATCATCGCCTTGGCTAGCGGCAGGCCGAGCCCGGTGCCGGCGTGCTTCTTGCTGTGCGCACTGTTGACCTGGCCGAACGGCGTCAGCGCCACCTTGATCTCGTGCGGCGCCATGCCGACGCCGGTGTCGGCGACGGCCACCAGCAGCCCGCCCTCGGGCGTGCGCACCGCCGAGAGGTTCACGCGCCCGCCCGCGGGCGTGAACTTCACCGCGTTCGACAGCAGGTTGAGCAGGATCTGGCAGACCATGCGCTCGACGGCCAGCAGCCGGATGCCGCGGCTCTCCACCGACATCTCGAGCGCCACGTTCTCGCGCTCGGCGAGCGGCCGGATCATGCGCGTCGTCGCCTCGAGCACGGCGGCGACGTTGAACTCCTCTTCGTCCTGCACGCTCGCGCGCCCGGCCTCGATCTTGGAGAGATCGAGGATCTCGTTGATGATGCCGAGCAGGTGATGGCCGCTCTTGCTGATGTCCTTGACGTAATCGAGATAGCGCGGATTGCCGATCGGGCCGAACTGCTGGGCCTGGATCATGTCGGAGAAGCCGATGATCGCGTTGAGCGGCGTCCTCAGCTCGTGGCTCATGCTGGCGAGGAATTGCGACTTCGCGACGTTGGCCTGCTCGGCGGCGTCGACGGCGATCGCGAGGTGCTCGGTCACCTGCTTCAACGCGCGGCGCGAGGCGCCGAGCTGGCGGATGATGAGTTGCGAATAGACGACGATCGGCGTGGCGACGATGACGGTCACCACCGCGACGTCGATCGCAAACCAGAGGAAATATTCGTCGCCGCGCAGCAGCACGAACAGGATGTGCGTGGCTTCGGCCAGCACGACCGCGACCGCGACGAGGACGGCGGAAGCGCCGCTCAATCCCAGCTGGCCGAGCGCATGCGTCAGGCCGCCCAGCGCGCCGCGTGTGCCGTTGCGCGCAGCATCGCCGTTCCTTGGGGCAGGCCTGACCGGTTGCAGTGCCATGGTTTCCTGCAGCGCGATTTGCACGTCGGTCGGAATGCCTTCACCTTTCATGATCGGGTTAATTCTTCGTAAATGCACGCGATAAATGTGGCGCGACGTGGCAAAACGTCCACGCCCGCCGGCCGTTAACCGTCAGCTATCGGTTGCCGGAGACGGCGCCGACTCCCGCAGAGGAAGCCGGCGCCGCGCCCTAGACCGACCCGGCGATGAAGTCGCCGATCACCGCCGGCGCCGCGGCGTCGAAGCCCACGACGTCGAGCATGCCGCCGTCGTCGGGGTCGGCGATGCTGAAGCCGTTCGACGTCATGCCGACCACGATGAGCCGCGCGGCGATGCCGCTCTTCCGGCGGTAGTCGGCGAGCGCCTGGACCGGATGGATCGCACCGGCCCAGGTCTCGCTGTCGGTGTAGACGACGAACGCGTCGCACTCGAGCGCGTGGTCGATGGCATAGAGCATCGGCAGCGCGCAGTCGGTGCCGCCGAAGTCGAGCCGCGCGATCATCCCCACCACGTCGTCGAGCCGCTGCCGCCGCGAGAGCGCGAGCGGCGTGAGGCCGTCGTGATAGCCGATCGACGCCCACTGGCTCCGCCGCGGGCTCTTCCACGAGCCATGGCCGGCGGCGCTGAACGCGACCACGTGGCAATCCTTCTCGGCCGCCAGCGTGACCATCGCCATCGCCGCCGAGGCCTCGCGCGCCGCTAGCGGCGTGCCCGCGACGTAGGAGCTCGCCATCGAGCCCGAGACGTCGAGCGCCAGCATGATGCGCTTGCCCGTCGCCGGCACGAACGCGAAGCAGCGGTAGAACGCCTCGTCGAGCGCGTCGACGATGCTCGGCACCGGCTGCCACGCGAGCTTGCCGCGGAAGCCGCGACCCTGCGCGTAGACGCTCTGCGCGAGCAGGATCGCGAGCGGATGGATCCGCGCGCGCTTGAGGCGGTTCGCGTCGCCCAAGCGTTCGGCGACCGTCTTGGCCGCCGCGTTCTTGGGCTGCAGCAAACCGACCTCGGACATCTTGCCGAGCGAGCGGATCATCGCCGTCATCGGCATGCCCTCGAGCAGCGCCTCCCACACCTCGTTGCTGTTGAGGAGCTGCGTCGGCACCGCTTCGCGCGGCAGCTTGTGCTCGACGATCATCAGCGCGGCCTCGGTCGGATCCTCGACCCGCGCAAGCCGCTCCGACGCCTCGAACTGTACGAGCGCCGCGGGCAGCTCGCCCTTGCCGTCCGGGCGCACGATGCGGTCGAACAAGGCCGCCCGCGCGCGGTCGTCCTTCGCCGCCTGGGGGGGCGCGAGCCGCAGGAGATCGCGGTGCGACCAGCGCGTGCCGCCCTCGTCGCCGCCGCCGACCGCGCGGCCCTTGTACTTGATCGCCTGCAGCACGAGGTCGTCGAGCGGCTTCGCGAGATACCAGTCGGCCACGGCGCGCCGCAGGCCGCGGCCCCAGCCGCGAAATCCTTCGACGAACTCGGCGAACTGATAGAGATGCGTGCCGATGCGGCAGACGCGCGGTAGCGCGGCGAGCGCCGCCTTGCGCGTCTTCTCGTCGCCGGCCGCAGCCGCGATCGCGAGCGCGTAGATCGCCGGCGTGTTCTTGGGCGCGCGGCCGGCCTCGCTGATCTCGACGATGCGCGCGACCGCGCGCGCACCGTCGGCGTCGACGCAGCGCAGGACCGCGGCCGCGTTCTCGACCGTGAGCTTCTGCTCGCCGATGTAGTAGGTGCCGCCGGCCGAGCCGAGGATCAGGAACCGATCCAGCCGCGCCCAGTCGTCGAGCGCGAAAGCGAAGCCGCCAGCGCTGTTGGCGACCATCGCCTTGCCGGGAATGGGCTGGCTCTGCGGCGTCTTGCGCGTCGAGAACAGCTTGCGAAGGTTGACCATGTGAGCCTCTCTGCACGTTTCTGTTTAGCTTGGCTGGTGGGTTCGGAGAAAGTGGCCGGCCGGGCATGTGTGTTGAACGTGGCGGTCGAGTCTGATCGATAAGCCACGTTCGCCGGCCCGGCTGGTCGCTTCGTCGCGATGCTCGGCGCGCAGCGCGTTGCACCTATTGGAAAGCGAGATCGAGAGCGCCGGTGACCAGCCAGAACCACGCCGACCCCAAGTACAGCTCGAGGTTGATCGCAGTGTAGAGGTCGGGCACGTCGCCCTCTTCGGTCGCATCGCAATACGCCCGCAGCCAAGGCCAGGCGCCGGCGACGCTCAACGCGAGCAGGACCAAACTGACGATCGCCAGACTCATGGCGCGCTCCAACGAGATTGGCCGGCAGAAGCGGCCGGCCGGGTGTGTGTTGCTCTGGCGGCCAATCGTTACTCCAGGAGCTCTGGCCCGGCGGCCGATTCCGTGCTGCGGACATGTTGTGCGGTGGAGTTAGTCCCTTGCGGGACGCCCGTGCTCTACCACTGAGCTATCGCTGCCCTGCGGCAGCGAGAGGGAATCGAACCCTCGACCCCGGGCTGGTCGATAACCCACGCGCTCCGGCCCGCAGCCATTTTGCGGGTGACAGCAAGCGATCCGTCCATAGTTCTCGCCGACGAAAACAGCTGGCCGGACGTGTTCGTTTTTCATGGGGTTGGGTGCGTACCTGAAACGCTAACCCATGAAATCCGGCCCGGCCGGCCGTTTCGGTCGACGATGCGCAGGCATGTTGCGCCGCGGGGCGGTCCTTGCGGACCCCCTTGCTCTACCACTGAGCTATCGCCGGCTGTTCGCCGACGAGGAGGACTTGAACCTCCGACCTCGGGATTCGCGATAACCCGCGAGCTCCGGCCCGCGCTGGACCGAAATCGACTGCACCGAGTGTGGCTATCTCGAGCGGACATGTTGTTGGTCTGGCAAATGCCCTCGGCGGGTTCTTGGCCGCCTTGAGCCGCCTGCTCTGCCGCTGAGCTACGACCGCATCGCTGCGGCCGAGAGGAGTCGAACCTCCGACCTGGCCATTACCAATGATAAGCCAAACACGCCGGCCCGCCGGTGATGTCCACGAGTCCGGTGCAATTCGCCACTTGCGGCGGAATTCAGTTCAATCGTTTGGATTGCATGCTCGCCTCCTTTGGTTCCGGGCCACAGCGAACCGACCCGGCGGGAGGCGTAAGGGCCCCTTACCGGGCGCGGTTGCGCCGCGTTGTGCGCGCCAAGCGCACGGATTGGTTTTGACAGCCGACTGGGGCCACGTTGCTTCCTCGTTTCGTCGTCAGATCGTTCCTGCGGACGTGTTGCGCGACTGGGTACGTGGGCTTCGCCCACACCTCCTAAGGGTGCGATAACCCATTCGCTCCGGCCCGCGGGCTGGTTCTATACGGATTGGGGACGGCGGGCGTGTATTCGCGCCTGGCACCCTGTGTTGCCACTACACCACGCCGCGCCTTTGCGGCGGGAGGAATCGAACCTCCGACTGGTCGTTGGGAGCGATAAGCCAGAATCGCTCCGGCCCGCCGCGATCAATCCGTAATTCCCTTCGGACGTAAGCTGGACTGGGTTTGCCTACCGCCGCTTGCGCTGCGGCGCTGCCCTGCCGGAGCAGCCCGGCCGTCTGATGCGCTAACCCAGTTCCTCCGGCCCGAAGGGGCGCGGTTCATATCGACGGTGTTCTCCGAATGCAAGTGCAACGTGAAACGCCGCGCAGAAAAGACGAAAAGTTGCGGGCGGCCGGTCGGCCGGCGCAAGAGCATTGCAGCGGTGCGCCTCGCGAACGATCTTTTGCTTCGTCCGCGCCCTGCCCTATAAGCGGCGGGGGACGAAGTTCTGGCGTTTGGAGATAGGCAAGACCATGGCGCGCGCGAAGAAACGGTCAGGCAGAAAGGGGAGCGGCAAAGGCAAGGGAGGCGCAGGAAAGCTAAAGGCGTCGCGCCTGCGGCCGGAGCGCAAGACGCCGGCGAGCCGGCTCGTGGCGCGGCCGACGGCATTTCCGCGCCGCCCGCTGAAGCCCCACACCGCCTCGGTGAAGCCGGTGGCGCTCGGGAAATACGATCTCCACCTCGGGCGCAATCCCGCGAATTTCGCGCCGCTGACGCCGCTGCAGTTCCTCGAGCGCGCCGCCGCCGTCTTTCCGGACCATGCCTCGGTCGTTCACGGCGCGCGGCGCTACAGCTGGAGCCAGACCTACGAGCGCGCGCGCCGCCTGTCGTCGGCGCTGGCGAAGCGCGGCATCAGGAAGGGATCGACCGTGGCGATGCTCGCGCCCAACATTCCCGAGCTCTACGAGGCGCATTTCGGCGTGCCGATGGTGGGCGCCGTGCTCAACGCGCTCAACACCCGGCTCAATGCCAACGAGATCGCGTTCATCCTCGACCACGGCGAGACCGAGCTCATCTTCTGCGATACCGAGCTTTCGCCGATCATCAAGGGCGCCTTGGCGATCTTGAAGCGCGACATCCCCGTTATCGATATCGCCGACAGCGAGGGACCCGGCGGCGAGCGCATCGGCAAGGTCGACTATGAAGGCTTTCTCGCCGGCGGCGATCCCGATTTCGAGTGGCAATGGCCCGACGACGAGTGGGATTCGATCACGCTCAACTACACCTCGGGCACCACCGGCAATCCCAAGGGCGTGGTCTACTCGCATCGCGGCGCCGCGCTCTCCGCGCTGGTCAATGCGCTGGTCTGGTCGATGCCGCAGAATCCGGTCTATCTCTGGACGCTGCCGATGTTCCATTGCAACGGCTGGACGTTTCCGTGGACCCTGGCGGCGATGGGCGGGACCAATGTGTGCCTGCGCCGCATCAGCGCCGAAACGATCTACAAGGCCGTGGCCGAGGAGAAGGTGACGCATCTCTGCGGCGCCCCGACCGTGCTCGGCTTCATCATCAACGCCAAGCCGGGCGAGAAGCGCAGCTTCGATCACGTCTGCAACATCATGACGGCCGCGGCGCCGCCGCCGCCCTCGATCCTCGAGGGCATCGAGAAGGCGGGCTTCACGGTGACGCATGTCTACGGCCTCACCGAGGTCTACGGCCCGGCGACGATCTGCGCGTGGCACCCGGAATGGGACGCGCTCGACTCGGTCGACCGCGCGCGCATGAAATCGCGGCAAGGCGTGCGCTATCCGCTCACCGAGGGCCTCATGGTGGCCGACGCCAAGACGCTCGAGCCGGTGCCGCGCGACGGCGAGACGCTGGGCGAAGTGTTCATGCGCGGCAACATGACGATGAAGGGCTATCTCAAGAACCCGAAAGCGACCGACGAGGCCTTCGCCGGCGGCTGGTTCCACACCGGCGACCTCGGCGTCTGGCACAAGGACGGCTACATCGAGTTGAAGGACCGCTCCAAGGACATCATCATCTCGGGCGGCGAGAACATCTCCACCATCGAGGTGGAGAGCGTGATTTATCGCCACCCGGCCGTGCTCGAATGCGCGGTGGTGGCGCGGCCCGACGAGAAATGGGGCGAGACGCCGTGCGCATTCGTGACGCTGAAGGAGGGAGCGGCGGCGTCGGAGAAGGACATCATCGAGTTCTGCCGCGAGCGGCTCGCCCATTTCAAATGCCCGAAGACGGTGATCTTCGGCGGCCTGCCCAAGACCTCGACCGGCAAGGTGCAGAAGTTCGTGCTGCGCGAGAAGGCGAAGGCGCTCTGAAGGGCTATCTGCGCTCGATCTCCTCGACGTCGAGCCAGCAGATCGTCTCCTCCGGCTTCAGGCTGTTGGGCACCGCGTGCAGCGCGCCGGTGACGCGGACCTGCGTCTGGTCGGACAGAAACCGCGCATCGCTGTCCCTTACCGCGGCAGCGCCCTGCTTGGCC
>SBBV01000377.1 GCA_005240015.1 Candidatus Odyssella thessalonicensis
GAAGTCGGCGACGCCGTTCGTCGCCGACTTCGTCGGCACGATGAACTTCATGGAGGGCGTCGTGCTGGCGCCGGGCCGCGTGCGCGTCGGCGATGCCGAGCTCGCCTGCGATGCGGCGGCGACGCTCGAGCCCGGCGCGCTGGTCGGCGTGTGCTTGCGGCCCGAGGACATCCGCGTGCGCGATCTCGGCGGCGACACCGCCAACCGGCTGGCGGCGCGCATCGAGGAGATCGATTTCCTGGGCTCGTTCTGCCGCGCCACGCTCACGGTCGGTTCGGTTCCGGGCGTGGCGCTCACCGGCGATTTCTCGATCAACCTGATGCGCGATTACAGGCTCGCCGCCGGCCAGCGCCTCGACATCGCCTTCCCCGCCGATCGCCTGCGCGTGTTCGTGAAGGGGGAGTGAGCGGCATGACAGCGGCGGCGCCGGCCCTCACTTCCCATTCGCAGCAAAGCTGCGAATGGGCCCCTTCTCGCCCACTGCGTGGGAGAGAGAAGAAGGGGCTCGGCGGCGCCAATCTTTCCCTCTCCCGCAGGGAGAGGAGGGGCCCATCGCCGCGTCTTCGCGGCGATGGGAGGTGAGGGCCGCGTGGCTACCGCCGCGGGCTCGGCGCTGCGCATCGGCGGCATCGGCCGCGACGCGCTGATCCAGCGCCTCGGCATCCTGCTGCTCGTCGCCTGGCTCACCGTCACCGTGCTGCTCCCGCTCGCGGCGCTGCTCGTGAAGAGCTTCGAGAACGCCCAAGGGCATTGGGTCGGCCTCGACAACTACCTCCGCTATTTCTCGACGCCGACGCTGATCGCCTCGCTCTGGAACAGCCTGTTCGTCTCGGCGCTCAGCACCGCGATCGTGCTGCCGCTCGCCTTCGTCTATGCCTACGCGCTGACGCGAAGCCGCATGCCGATGAAGGGCTTCTTCCAGGCGGTCTCGCTCGTGCCGATCCTGGCACCCTCGCTGCTGCCCGCGATCGCGCTGGTCTACCTCTTCGGCAATCAGGGCATCTTGAAGAGCTGGTTCCCGGACGGCGGCATCTATGGCTGGCCCGGCATCGTCATCTCGCAGGTGTTCTACTGCTTCCCGCATGCGCTGATGATCCTCGTCACCGCGCTCTCGACCGCCGATCAGCGGCTCTACGAGGCGGCCGAGGCGCTCGGCGCCAAGCGCTGGCGCATCTTCTGGACCGTGACGCTGCCGGGCGCGCGCTACGGCGTGATCAGCGCCGGATTCGTCGTCTTCACGCTCGTGATCACCGACTTCGGCATCGCCAAGGTGATCGGCGGCCAGTTCAACGTGCTCGCGACCGACATCTACAAGCAGGTCGTGGGGCAGCAGAACTTCAGCATGGGCGCTGTCGTGGGCTTCATCCTCCTGGCGCCGGCCGTGCTCTCGTTCGCGGTCGACCGACTTGTGCAGAAGAAGCAGGTGGCGCTGCTCTCGGCGCGCGCGGTGCCGTTCGTGCCGAAGCGGCGCGGCGGCCGCGACGCGCTGCTCTGGCTCTGGTGCGTCGGCGTGGGCGGGCTCATCCTCGCCATCCTCGGCATGGCGCTGTGGGCGCCGTTCATCCAGTACTGGCCCTACAATCTCGCCGTCACGCTCGACAATTTCGCGTTCGGCGATTTCGACGCCTCGGGCTGGGCACCGTACTGGACCTCGGTGAAGATGGCCGCCGCCGTGGCCGTGATCGGAACGGCGGTGGTGTTCCTCGGCGCCTATTTCGTCGAGAAGGCGCGCGGCTTCGTCTGGGGGCGCGCGCTTGCGCATCTTCTCGCGATGACACCGCTCGCCGTGCCCGGCCTCGTGTTGGGCCTGGGCTACATCTTCTTCTTCAACGCGCCGGACAATCCGCTCAACTTCGTCTATGGCACGCTCGCGATCCTCGTCGTCAACACGGTCGCGCACTTCTACACGGTGGCGCATCTCACCGCGGTGACGGCGCTGAAGCAGATCGATGCCGAGTTCGAGGCGGTTTCGGCGTCGTTGAAGGTGCCGTTCTGGACGACGCTCAGGCGCGTCACGATCCCGATCTGCCTGCCGGCGATTCTCGACATCGCGATCTACCTCTTCGTCAACGCGATGACGACGGTGTCGGCGGTGATCTTCCTCTACGGCGCCGGCACCAAGCCGGCCGCGGTCATGATCGTGCACATGGACGAGGCCGGCCAGATCGCGGCCGCCGCGGCGATGGCGTCGCTCATCGTTGCCACCTCGGCCGGCGTCAAGATCCTACACGTCTTCCTCGCCCGCTTCCTCGACCGCCGCACGCAGGCATGGCGGCAGCGGTGACGTGCGACACCGGCGAGAGAGGCTTCGCTTCGCTCAGCATGACGCGCGATAATGTCGTCATCCTGAGCGAAGCGAAGGATCTCTGGCCGACGAGCTGCTTGTTGCAGAGTTCATGAAACGCCGAGCCACGCCACCCGAATCCGAGAGCGACACCAACCGCTCGCCGCGCCGCGCGGCGTGGCACGAGAATCTCGACGCCGCCACGCGCGCCATCGTCGACGAGGACGCGCGCTGGTTCCTGCGCCAGTCGGTCTCCACGCCGTGCCTCTCGGCCATCGTCAAGGCCGAGGGCATCTGGATCGAGGACGCCGGCGGCCGGCGCTACATGGATTTCCACGGCAACAACGTCCATCATGTCGGCTACGGCCACCCGCGCCTCAAAGACGCGATCCGCCGGCAGATGGACGAGCTGCCGTTTGCGCCACGTCGGTTCGCGAACGAGCCTGCGAATCTGCTGGCGAAGAAGCTCGCCGCCATCGCGCCGGGCGGCCTCTCCAAGGTTTTGTTCACCACCGGCGGCTCCGACGCCAACGAGGTCGCGATCAAGATCGCGCGCGCCGCCACCGGGCGCTTCAAGACGATCTCGTTCTGGGATTCGTTCCATGGCGCAGGCTTCGGCGCGGCCAGCGTCGGAGGGGAAGCGTTGTTCCGCTCGGGGCCGATCGGGCCGCTGCTGGCCGGCACCGAACACGTCGCGCCGTTCGCCTGCTACCGCTGCCCCTATGGTTACCCGGACCGCGACGGCCAGCCCCAGCTCGAGCTCTGCAAACTGGTCTGCGCCAACATGGTGCGCTACGTGCTCGAGCGCGAGGGCGACGTCGCCGCCGTCATCGCCGAGCCCGCGCGCGCGGTGCCCTATCTGCCGCCGCCGGGCTTCTGGCAGACGGTGCGCGAAGCCTGCAACGACCACGGCGCGCTCCTGATCTTCGACGAGATCCCGACCGGCCTTGGCAAGACGGGAAAGATGTTCGCGTGCGAGCACGATGGTGTGGCACCCGACATCCTCGTGCTGGGCAAGGCGCTCGGCGGCGGCATCCTGCCGATCGCCGCCGCGCTGGCGCGGCCGGAGCTCGACGTCGCCGAGGACTGGGCCTTCGGCCACTACACGCACGAGAAGAATCCCGTCACGTGCCGCGCCGCGCTGACAACGATCGAGATCATCGAGGACGAGAAGCTGGTCGAGAACGCGGAACGCGTCGGCGCGCTGGCGCTCGCGCGCCTGCGCGAGATGCAGCGGCGCTATCCCTTGATCGGCGACGTGCGCGGCCGCGGCCTGCTGCTCGGCGTTGAGCTCGTCGCGGATCGCGCCACGAAAACGCCGGCCAAGGACTCGGCCGAAGCCATCATGTACCGCGCGCTGGAGAAAGGCCTCTCCTTCAAGACCACGATGGGCAACGTGCTGACACTCACGCCGCCGCTGATCATCACCGAAGCGGAGATGACGGCCGCGCTCGATATCTTGGACGAGTGCTTCGCCGAGATTGGGTAGCCCGCCTTCGTCACCGCCTCCCTTGAGGGGGCGGTCGGACCCAAGCCCGAGCGC
>SBBV01000382.1 GCA_005240015.1 Candidatus Odyssella thessalonicensis
GATTCGCACGAATCACAACTTATTCGCGCGCTGCGATGAAGCTTCGCGTACAAACAGTTTTTGTTATGCGATTACTTTGGATTTACCATATTTGATCTTTTTCTTATCCAGAGCGGCGTCGCGGCGCGCCAAGTAATTCATTCGAATTTCGGCCAATGACTGTGCGCTCAACCTGCTTGGTTAGCGGCTTTGTCTTGCGTTCCTCGCCGAATTCGCCGCGCTTTTCGGCGCCGTCGCGCCATACGGTTTTGCAGCATGACAAGGCAAAGGCCGCACCCTAAGTCTCCGCCACGCGAACGATCGCAGCCGGAGAACAAGGAACGATGACCGCGCTTCCCGCCCGCATGAAAGCCGTCGAGATCGCCGCCCCCGGCGGGCCCGAGATGCTGCGGCTCGGTGAGCGGCCGGTGCCGGTCGCCGGCCAGGGCGAGGTCCTGATCAAAGTGGCGGCGGCGGGCGTCAATCGCCCCGACGTCGAGCAGAGAAAAGGCACCTATCCGCCGCCGCCCGGCGCCTCGGACATTCCCGGCCTCGAGATCGCGGGCACCGTGGCGGCGCTCGGGCCGGACGCCAGCGGCCTCACGATCGGGGACGCGGTCTGCGCGCTGGTGAGCGGCGGCGGCTACGCCGAATACTGCACCGCGCCGATGGCGCAATGCCTGCCGGTGCCGAAGGGCCTCGGCCTGGTCGAGGCGGCAGCCCTGCCCGAGACGTTCTTCACCGTCTGGCAGAACGTCTTCGACCGGGCGCGGCTCAAGGCGGGCGAGATCATCCTCATCCACGGCGGCTCCTCCGGCATCGGCACGACCGCGATCCAGATGGCGAAGGCGATGGGCGCGCGCGTGCTCACGACCGCGGGCTCGGATGAGAAATGCGCGGCCTGTCAGCGGCTCGGCGCCGACCGGGCGATCAATTACAACACCGAGGATTTCGTGGCCGTCGTGCAGGCCGAGACCAGGAAGAAGGGCGCCGACGTGATCCTCGACATGGTCGGCGGCCTCTATTTCGAGCGCAACATCGCGGCGCTCGCGATCGAAGGCCGGCTGTCGGTGATCGCGCTCCTCGGCGGCCGCGATGCCAAGCTCGATCTCGCCCTGCTCCTGCGCAAGCGCTTGACCGTGGTGGGCTCCGTGCTGCGCGCACGCACCGTCGCCGAGAAAGGCGCCGTCGCCGAGCAACTCCGCCACCACGTCTGGCCGCTCATCGCAAGCGGCAAGATCAAGCCGGTGATCGATTCCACCTTCCCGCTCGCCGACGCCGCCAAGGCCCACGCGCGCATGGAGACGAGCGCGCATGTGGGGAAGATCGTGCTGAAGATCTGATCGTCGCGACTCGCCCCGTTGTATGGGCTCTGCAAAAGCGCTGGGGCGCATGCCGCGGCGCGAAAGCGCGGGACGACAACCTCGGGAGGTGCTGCGTTGCCCCGCCAACCCGTGCTTCTACGGGGCGGAACCGGCTGCGAGCCGGGTCGTTGACCGAGGTTGGACAGGCGAGCGGCGGCGGCCAGATGGCCGAGTTCAACACTCCTAAGCCACGTCGAGTCCGCGATTCTCAACCAGACCGCGGCGAGAGTTGGCTTGCGCGGGCGCGGCGGCGCGCCCCGGCCGGCGGCGCTCTCAGCGCCGCGTCGCGCGCGGGTTGAACCGAGCCATGTCGCTTGAGCTCCCCCGGGGATACGCGATCGAGGAATTCCGCATCGCGGCGCCGCTCGGCGTCGGCGGGTTCGGGCTCACCTATCTCGCCTACGACACCAAGCTCGAGCGCCGGGTCGCGATCAAGGAGTACATGCCGGCGAGCCTGGTCGAGAGCCGCGACCCGGCTACCTTCCACCCCAAGTTCCGCGGCCCCGCCGAGAGCGCCGACTACCGCGGCTTCCTCGAGCGCTTCCGCGACGAGGCGCTGCACATCGCCAGGTTCAACCACCCCAACATCGTGCCGATCCACCGCGTGCTCGCGCACAACGAGTCCGCCTACATCGTGATGGAGTATCTGGGCGAGGTGAGCCTCGCGCGTCTCGCCGCGTCGGGCAAGCGCCTCGCCGAGGCCGAGCTCGCGCATCTCGTGGCCGGCGTGCTCGATGGCTTGAGCACGATGCACCACGCCGGACTCCTCCACCGCGACGTCAAGCCCTCCAACATCATGCTGCGCGGCGACGGCACGCCGGTGCTGATCGATTTCGGCTCGGTCCGCCGCGCGCATTACGAGGGCGAGCCGGCCTCGGTGCGCGTCATCTCCGAGGGCTTCTCGCCGCCCGAGCAATACGACGAAGACGGCGAGATCGGCCCGTGGTCGGACATCTTCGCGCTCGCCGCCACCAGCTACTTCATGATCCGCGGCGCGCCGCCGGCGCCGGTCGTCGATCGGGTGCTGGCGCTGATGAGGAAGAAGCCCGATCCGCTGGTGGCGCTTACACAGGAAACCACCGGCGGGCGCTATTCCGACCCTTTCCTCGCCGCCATCTCCTGGGGCCTCGAGCTGCAGGAGCGCGCGCGCCCGCAGTCGATTCCGGAATGGGCCGCCCTCTTCCCGGCGCCGATCGGCCGCCGCCACTACCCGATGGCGCGCGTGGCGATGCAGCCGGCGCCGGCTGTGGAGCCCTCGATCACGGCGGCGGCGACGCCGCTCGAGACTGCGCCGCTCGGCGCCGCGGCGCACAGCGCGGGCAGCGATTCGCCCGCGACCTTGATCGCGGATGCGCGCGCCCGCCCCGTCCCGGTCGTGCGCGCGCTCGTCGGACGCAGCCGGCAGGCCGCCGCCATCGTGCCGGCGCAGCCGCGCGAGACCCGCATGCGCCTCCTCGGCCAGCTCACGGCGCTCGGGCTCATTCTCGTCGGCGCCACCGTCGGCGTGGGCGTGGCCACCCAGGACATCGGCAAGCCGCTGCAGATCGCTGAGAACTCACAGCCGGCCGAAGAGGCCGCGGCGACGAAACTCACGGCGCTCGCCGCGCCCCCGGCCGCCGCTACGCCGAGCGCCAGCGCCATCCGCTGCGACGAGCTTGCGGCGCATCCCGACGATCCCGCCAAGCCGAGGGGCCTCGCCGGCGTGCAGTTCGACGCGATGACCGAGGCCACGACGCGCGAGGCGATCGAAAGCTGCACCGCCGCGTTGCGCCTCGATCCCGAGAACCTCCGCGCCCAGTTCAATCTCGGCCGTGCCTATCAGCGCCTCGCGCGCTTGAGGCCGCAGGACAGCGCCGAGGCTTGGCGGCGCGCCGGCGCCGCCTACGAAGCGGCGGCCAACGGCGGTTACGCGGCCGCGCAAGGCAATCTCGGCCAGATGCTCTACGGCGGCGCGGGCGGCGGCGCGCAGGACGTTCGCCAGGCGGTCGAATGGCTCCGGAAGTCCGCGGCCGGCGACTTCGCCGATGCCTACATCACGCTCGCCCATGCCTATGCGACCGGCCGCGGCGTCGAGCGCGCCGACCAGAAGAAGACCTTCTGCTGGCTCACGCTGCTCGAACGCACAACTTCGGTCCCCGCCTATAAGGCCTTCGCGCAGCAGCAGCGGGCCGCCATGGCCATGAGCGCCGCCGACAAGCGCGCCGTCGAAGACGGCGCTTCGAAGGGGAAGGATTGCCTCTGAGGCAGAGGTTCGCGCCATGCCCGCGCCGCACGGCCCAGACTCTCCGTAAATCGGCGCGCAAAAAGCGCGGCGCCCGTAGGGCGTCGATCGCGGCCGCAAAGATGCCGCGCGCGGCCGATCGTTCCAATTGTGGATAAGATTTCAGAGGATGGCTACGGGGATGACGGCGGCCGGAGCCGCCCCGCCGTTTGCAGCCTGAAAGCCCCCGCCCGGCGGATCCGCTGATCCACCGGGCGGGCGGCATCGAACGGATCAGTGGTGCGCGGCGACGCTCTTGACGCATTCGGCCGTCAGCTCGCGCGGCGCCGCCTGGCCGATATCGCCGAGGCTGAGCATGCCGGTCATCCGCTTGTTCTTGTTGATGACCGGCAGCCGGCGGATCTTGAGCTGCTCCATGTGCTGCACCGCCTTCGCGAGATCGTCGTCCTCGCGGCAGCAGTGGATGCCGGCCGTCATCACCTCGCGCGCCGTCGTGCGTTCGGCATCGAAGCCGTCCTGCGCTATGCCTTTGCAGACGATGTCACGGTCGGTGACCATGCCGATCAGATGGTCGTTCTCGCCGATCGGAATCGAGCCGATATCGTGCTTTCGCATCAACTTCGCGATCTCGGCGACGGGCGTATCCGGACCGACCCACTCGACGCCCCTGTGCATCGCGTCTTTGACTTTCATGGCGGACCTCCGCGGTTGAAGATGCCTTCACTCGATCGAAACGCAGCGCTGTCTCCCGGGCCGTTTTCACGTCGAGCATAAAACGAACGAGGCGCACGGGAGAGCCCCCTAAAAACGGGGCGAGAGGCTGTAAGATGCCTGGGAACGGGTGCTTTTGCTTACGCGGGAGTGGAGGTTGGGACGGCCGTCGGCGGCGCTGCCGGCACGACAATCCGAAGGCACCTTTGAAGGCTGGCGGAGGGTGTGGGAATCGAACCCACGGTACCCTTTTGGGGTACACGGTTTAGCAAACCGTTGCCGTAACCACTTGGCTAACCCTCCGCTGTGCCGTTCGCGCGGCAACCGGCGCGTTTTGGCGCACCGGAATTCAGCCGGGAGGCTGCATTTAGGGGCGGGTTCGGGGCCTGTCAATCAGGCGGGCCGCCGCTGGCGGCCGTGCGCGGCCCGGCGGCAAGCTCGCCCTCGACCGGGGGCGGCGGCCCGCGCGTCGCCACGCGAAAATCTATCAACTTTCTGGTGCATCCCTTCGGGGGGATGGGGTTATGGCCGCCTACAGGGTTTGTCTCCTGAGTACCGACGGTGGGGTTGTCGAGGAGAAGGTCATCCACGCTGTTCGAAACTACGAAGCGATCGATTCGGCGATATGCTTGGTCAAGGCCGCGCGCATGAACTGCGCAGAATACGAGGTCTGGCTCCGGAACCGAAGGAATCTTGCGCCGCGTACTCCGCAGAACTGAACGGTTTACGCAAAGCAATTAAAGCCTATTACGTAGGTCGTGTACTCATAATCGCGCATTGGCTTCGGCGCCTCGTCCGCTCTGCGGGCAAAACCGGTCTGCATGCCACGAACGGCGATTACGATCAGCCATGACCCTAAGCGGAAATGAAGCGTGGCGGAGTATAGATGTCTGGGTCGGCATCCCGGTCGGCCGCCTACCCGTGAGGAGACGCAGCGGCCCCGAGTTATTGGAACTCGCGGCGACGACGGCCCGTTGCATCCGACCATGATAAAGCGAGTCATGGCCGACGATTCCACCAAACACGCCGCCGCTCGCAAGCGTGATGTCAGTGAAGCGTATGAGTGCTGCTACTGGTCCGAGAAGTTCGGCGTCAGCCCCGATGAGCTGAAGCAAGCTGTGCAGGCAGCGGGCCCGGTAGTTGAAGACGTAGCTGAACAGGGATTTCCGCCGGCTGAGTTCGTGCTCGGCACGATCTATGAAAGCGGGAAAATCGGTCCGCGCGATCGAAGCTCGGCCTTGAAGTGGTTCATTCGCGCTGCACAGCAGGGGCACGTAGGATCTAAGCTTGCTGCAGAGCGCTTGCGGCAGCAGGAGCGCGATCAACTGGAACGCGAAAGCGTGCTGCGCGAGGCGCAGCGAGTGGGCGCCACTGTGTTCAGCGTCGATACCGTCGGGCCGAAGGAGAGTAGGCCCACGCCAATCCCGAGCGTTTCACCGGCGGAAAACGAAGCGGAGCACGAGTTCAAGCGTGCTTGGCGTTTCTCCATGGACTCGGGGTGCCGGTAATGCGGTTGAGGCACTTAGCTGCCTCAAGTCTGCTGCCTGAAAAGGTCTGACAAAAGCTCGAGTTGAACTCGCGAAAATGTATTTGGATGGCATACTCGTTCCACGAGATGCAGGTGAGGCCGCAAGATGGCTCCACAGCGCAGCAGATGCGGGCAATCGAGAGGCACAGTACGCGTTGGCAGGTCTTTACGCGCGGGGACGGGGTGAATCGAAACAGAGTGACGGCTCTCAAGTATTTTCGGCGCGCGGCTGAGCAGGGCCACGAGGAAGCTCAGAAAGAGCTAAAGGCGACTGGGCAGCATCCGACCGAGCCTCTGCGCGCCGCATCGCACCTTCCTTTTGCGCCCGACCGAACATTTCGGAAATGAGATGTCTGGAAATTGGAGCCTGGTCGCCGACTTTATTGACAATGCGGCAAGCTTGTCCGCTCGGTCAGTTTGTGGCATCGATTCATCGAACGCCCAAGACATTGCCCTAGATTCGTTCATCTTTGAGATGGAGGCGCGAGAATGTCGGGCAAGCGATTCAATTTTGAGGCCGCCGCGTTCGCCGCCGCGCTTTGTGCTCTTGCACCGCTCCATGCCCAGGCCGACGTCGGGCGAGGCCGCCTGTCCATTGGTATTCAGGCCAATTATCCGAGCGGAAGGGTGTTTATCGAGGAACGCGAAACGGTCTGGTTGTATTTGTTCGAAGGTGGTCGATGGAGATTGATAGGAACCTACGATGGCAATGACTTGGCAAGGTCTGGTGTTGCAACGATCGTCCTCGACCTTCCAGCGGGAGTGTATGCATACAGCCTTATCAAGACTACTGAATACACCAATCAGCCTTTCACCACATATCAATGCCATGTTTTGTGGGAAGTGCGTTCCGCGAAGACGGTTGAAAAGCGAGTTCCGATTGAAGGATGCCGGTGGGAAACGGCCGTCCATACTCGCGCGAGGGCGCGGGCGGATTTCGAGGGTTTCTCGAATCTTCGAGAGCGGTGGACCGAGAGCATCGATCTCTGCAAGCGCTGGCGCCAAAAGCTTGCTCGAGTGTACCGTGAGCTAGTAGTGACATCTCCTTCAAAGCCGGTAGTCACGATCCCAGGTGGCGAGAGTTATATCTTACACGGCGGTACGACCGTTAGCGAGCTCAACGACCGCGAGTGGACGGCGGCTCAGGTGCGCCTCTTTAGAAAGACGCTTCAGTACCACTGTGGGCAATGGCTGTTGGCCCATAGCTGGCCTGCTGATATCTTGGCCGAAGAACGAGCTCTAGCGGCCGAGTTGGAGGATCGGTTGCGGTACGAGTTGGCGGAGGTGGACAAGCTCATTGAGGAAATCGCGCGTACCCTGGAGTGACCTCGACTGGCGCACCCTAAGCACACGGGCTTGGCGGACAACCGGTGTTATCCATGGTAGGTGCCATGAGTCGCATCACAGTGAGATTCTGTCGCTATTGTCGCTTCCAACTGCTTGTGGCCGGCGCGTTCTCTTTCTTTGCATTGACGGGGACAGCAGCGGCGCAATTCATCTGGCAGCCAAGGGGAGAATGCGTTGACAACTGCTACAACCCTCCAACGTATCTGCCTCCGGCTCCCGATCCAGCATTTTCAAACCGCCACTTCGTGGCCGCCCTAGGCTACATCAATGACGGCGATTACGGGGCCGCCGTCGAGCGCTTGCAAGCGGCGCTCGCAGAGCTCCCCGGCAATCCACTGGTTGAATCGAAGCTCGCAGAAGCGAAGAGGCATCGCGCTGCAGATATCAACCGCGAGGGTGTGAAGCTCCATAATGGCGGAGATTACACGGGGGCGATTGAAAGATTCCGACGGGCTGCGCGGATCGATCCCATGCGGCGCGAACTGTATTTGGAGCACGCACGAATTTCACAGAGGGCGGCGGACGCTAGAGAGGCAGCGAGGCGCCACAAGGCGGAACTCCTAGCAGAGATCGCGAGGATGAGAAGGGAACGGGCCATTGATCAAGCTGAACAGTTGCGCCGTGAGTTGGTTGCTTTGCAACTTGCGCAGATTAGGGAGGAGAAGGAGC
>SBBV01000044.1 GCA_005240015.1 Candidatus Odyssella thessalonicensis
GCGCTTCTTCGCGCCGGAGATCGCCGAGCGCATCCGCGCCGCGCAGCGCGAGATCCGCGCCGGCCAGGGCCAGGCGCGCGAAGCCGCGATCCTCGTCACCGATCTGCGCGGCTTCACCAAGCTCTCGACGGCGCTCGCGCCGGACCAGGTGATGGCGCTGCTCGTCGAGTATCAGCACCGCCTGGTGCCGATCATCCAGCGGCACGGCGGCGCGGTCGACAAGTTCCTCGGCGACGGCATCCTCGCGACCTTCGGCTGCGCCGTGCCGAGCGACACTTATGCCGCCGACGCGCTCCGCGCCGCCCTCGAGATCCAGGCGGCCGCGGACAACTGGGCCGCGGCGCGCGAGGCGGCGGGGCGCACGCCGCTCGCCATCGGCGTGGCGGTTACGAGCGGACGCGTGATCTTCGGCGCCATCGGCGACGACAGCCGGCTCGAATTCACCGTGATCGGCGACGTCGTCAACCTCGCCGCCAAGCTCGACAAGCACTCGAAGGTCGAGCGTGTGCGCGCGTTGACGACGGCCGACGCCTACGATCGCGCGCTCGCGCAAGGCTTGCGCACCGCGCGCCCGCTTGAGCGGCGGCCGGCACGCAGGGTGGAGGGCGTGGCGGAGCCGGTGGACCTCGCGGTGATCGCGTAATACGGCCGAGCGAAAGTCTCGACCTGTGGCCACGGATTAAGCGAACAGGAGGCGCAGAGACGCAGAGGAAAGGAATTTGCGCGCCTTCGGCGCGCCGTAAAGCATCTCTGTGTCACTGCGCCTCCTGTAGCAATTCGGCGTTGCCGCCAGTCGGAACCTAGGCCCGTCGGCATAAGCCCTCAACGCTCGAACTTCACGGTGCGGCGGCGGAACTTCACGTCTTCGTCTTGCTCGCAGTCGGGATTGCGCGCGCGGTTCTTGAGCGGGCAGAGCTTCACCTCGACCGCGAAGGATTGCTCGTCGCGCGCCCAGCGCACCGATTCGGGGCGGATGAGGGCATAGCGGTTGCGCGCGGTGCGGATCGCCGAAGGGCGCAGCATCTCGCCGGCGGTGGAAACGATGGCCATGGTGTCGGAGAGCCCGTCCTTGAAGCCGAGCAGCACGATCTGCTCCTTGGGCGACCAGGCGACCCAGCCGTAGCCTTCGCCGCCGCCCTTCATTTCGGAGACCTTCTTCTCCTTGGTGTCGACGAGGCGCTGGACGGCGCAGCCGCCGCCGCTGGCGCTCTCGCAGGCGCGCAGGAACACGAAGCGCGCCGACGGCGAAAACGGGTAGAGCATCACGCGCTGTGCCGCTCCGCTGCCGGCCGCGAGGCGCTCGACGATGCGCTCGCCCTTGAAGCTCAGCGCGCCCGCGGCATCGAGCGCGAAGCCGCAGGCGGCGGCGCCCGCCTTCACCTCGGTGACGCCGGAAAAGCAGCTGCGCCCGATCTCGCCGCCCTGCGGCGCCGGCGTTGTCGTGGGACCGCCGGGCTTCGTCTCGCCGGGCGTCGCCGCGGGTTTGTCGGCGGGCGCTTTGGCCGGCTCTTGAGGTGCCCCGCCGAGGAAGCCCGGCCGCCAGCCCGAGAACCACGCCGCCGCGGCGCCGCCGGCAAGGCCGAGCACGATCACGCCGCCCAGGATCGCGGCCAGGCGCAGGCCGCCGCCCGACCGCCGGCTGGCCGCGCGCACCTGCGCCGGCGTCGCGAAGCGGGCGCGCGGCGGCCGTTGCGGCGCCGGCGCAGGCTCGGGCAGCGCCGTCGATTCTTGCGAAGGCGGCTCGGGCTCGCGGCTCTCGCCGCGCAGCCGGTCGGCGATGCTGCGGCGGCCGGAATAACGCACGGTGGGATTGGCATCGACCCAGGGCTGCGCAGGCCGCGGCGTGCCGCCGACGCGCTCGCGCTGCGGATCATTCGTAGGCTCGTCCGAACCGCCCGGCGGCCGCTGATTGCCCATCGCCAACCGCTCCTCGGTGAAACTTTAGGAGATGGCCATTCCCGGCGCCAGTGGCCCTTAACCCTCTACCTCTCGAGAAGCCGAACGCGCACAACATTGGCGCGAACTACCGTAAACTGATGCCCAAGCCGGTCACCAAACCGCGATAACGCGTTCACCAGCGCTCGTCCGCGGCGCTCCGCGTTGGGCGGAGCAATAGGCAACAACACAACACCGCTCGACGGCAAGCGCTGACGGATAATCAACTCGCCGAAATCCTTGTCATCGGTGATCAGGACGCGCCCTTCAGCCCGCGCAAGTTCCACGACTTTGCGGTCGGTCAGCCCCGGCCGGTGTTCCAACATATAGAGCACGTCGTGGCCACCGCGGCGCAACAATTCGACCAACGGGCGCTCGCAGCATTCATCGACGAGCAAGCGCATCGCGGCGCGTCAGGAGGCAAGCACGATGTCTTCGTTGGCAATGATATCGGCGGCATAGGTGACCGCGGCGCGGATATCCTCGGTCGTCAAATGCGGATGATCTCCGATAATGGCCTCCGGAGTCATTCCGGCGGCGAGCTTGCGCAGCACGAGCTCGACCGTGATACGCGTGCCCTTGATGCATGGCTTGCCGACCATTACGCCGGGGTCGATCGCGATTCGGGGGTGACGGGTTTCGGCCATTGCGGTCTCCTACCCCACTATAGCACGACGTAATCGCGATGCAGGGGTACCCCCGGCCGCCTTGGAATGGCACCACGCCTCGTATCACGATCTACTTGTACGGATCCGCCGCGTCGCGGAGGCCGTCGCCGAGGAAGTTGAAGGCGAGCACGGTGATGAGCACGGGCAGCACCGGCAAGAGCAGCCAGGGATAAAGTGCCACCACGTTGATGTTCTGCGCCTCGGACAGGAGCACGCCCCAGCTCGTGACGGGCGGCCGGAGGCCCAAGCCCAGGAACGAGAGCGCGGTTTCGCCCAAGATCATGTTGGGGATGGCGAGCGTGGCCGACGCGATCAGATGGCTCGCGAAGCTCGGCAAGAGGTGGCGGCCGATGATGCGCGGGGGCGAGGCGCCCATGAGCTGCGCCGCGGTCGCGAAATCCTCCTCGCGCAGCGAGAGCAATTTACTTCGCACCGAGCGCGCGAGGCCGGTCCACTCGATCATGCCGAGGATGATCGTGATGCCGAAATAGATGAGCAGCGGGCTCCACGTGACCGGGAGCGCCGCCGCGAGCGCCATCCACAGCGGCAGATGCGGGATCGAGCGGATCACCTCGGTCGTGCGCTGCACCGACCAATCGACCCAGCCGCCGTAGTAGCCGGCGAGGCCGCCGATGATGATGCCGAGCAGGAAGCTGATCGCGACGCCGACGAAGCCGATCGTGAGCGAGATGCGCGAGCCCGCGAGCAGGCGCGAGAACATGTCGCGGCCCATGCGGTCGGTGCCGAGCAGGAACAGCGTGCCCCCGTGCGCCGGGCAGATGAGGTGGAAATCGGCGGTGAACAGGCCCCAGAAGCTGTAGTCCTCGCCGGTGCAGAAGAAGCGGATGCGATGCACCTGCGTGGTGTCGGAGGTGTACTCGCGCTTCAGCGTGTCCTTGTTGAGCTCGTATTTGAGCCCGTAGACGAACGGCCCCACGAACGAGCCCTCGTGGAAGAAGCGCACCTGCTGCGGCGGCGCGTAGATGTGGTCGGCGTGGCGCGAGTTGGGGTTGTAGGGCGAGATCGGCTCGGCCAGGAACGCCATCAGATAGAGGATGGCGAGCACCCAGAGCGAGATCACGGCGATGCGGTGGCGGCGGAGCTTCCACCACATCAGCTTCCACTGGCCGGCGAGGTAGTAGCGCTCCTGCTCGGGCGTCAGCGCCTCGACCGAATAGGGATCGAACGGCGCCGTCGAGACGAAGTGCTTCGGCGCCTGCCCCTCGCCCGGCGCCCCGGCCGGCATCGCCGCCGATTTGTCGTTGGGTGCCGTCACTTGGTCGCCTTCCCTTCGAGCCGGATGCGCGGATCGAGCCAAGCGAGCGCCAGGTCCGAGATCAGCATGCCGAGCACGGTGAGCACCGAGAGGCCCATCAGGAACGAGCCGGCGAGGTTCATGTCGAGCGAGATGAGCGCCTCGTAGAGCATCTTGCCGGTGGTCGGCAGGTTGAGCACCACCGAGACGATGACGGCGCCCGAGATGATGTGGGGCAGAAGCTCGCCGATGTCGGAGATGAACGGGTTCAGCGACATCCGGAGCGGGTACTTCATCAAGAGGCGGAACGGCGGCAGGCCCTTGGCGCGGCCGGTGACGACGTATTGCTTCTGCAGCTCATCCAGGAGATTGGCGCGGAGACGCCGGATCATGCCGGCAGTGCCGGACGTTCCGATCACGATCACCGGAATCCAGAGGTGCTCGAGGATCGAGACGAACTTCCCCCAGGTCCACGGCTTGCCGACATATTGCTCGTCCATCAGGCCGCCGATCTCGGTGCCGAACCAGACGTTGGCGAAATAGACGAGCACCAGCGCCAACAGGAAATTGGGCGTGGCGAGACCCAGGAATCCCAGGAATGTGAGCCCGTGGTCGCCCCAGCTGTACTGATGGGTGGCGGCATAGACGCCGATCGGGAACGCGACGATGTAGGTGAAGATCACGGTCGCGAACGAGACGATGACCGAGAGCCAGAGCCGGTCGCCGACGATCTCGCTGACCGGCCGGTCGTACTCCATCGAGCGCAGCTCGTCGCGGATCAGATCCCAGACGAACCAGAAGTACTGCTCGAAGAACGGCAGATCGAGGCGGAACTCCTTGCGGAGGCGCTCGATCTCCTGGAGGTCCGAAGGCTCGCCGGCCGCGCGCAGCTCCTCGAGGCGGGTCGAGAGGAAATCGCCGGGCGGCAGCTTCACGACGACGAAAATCACGAAGCTGATCGCGAGCAGCGTCGGGATCATCACCAGGATGCGGTTCGCGATATAGCGGAGCATTCGATCAGCCGTACTTGCGATAGACGCGCGTCGTGCGATCGAACCAGAACGTGTCGGGCTTGTAGAGGCCGAAATAGGAGCCCGGGTCGTAGGCGTAGATGCCTTCCTTGGGCACGTTCCTCAACTGCTTGTCGACGACCACCGGCTGCAGCACGCCGCCGACCACGCCGATCGTGAACACCTGCTCGGCCCAGATCGCCAGCACCTTCGCCCAGATGTCGCGGCGCGCATCGCGCGAATCGGCCTCGATCCAGGCTTCGTAGAGGCCGAGCAGCTCGCGGGCGGCCGGATCGTCGGGCTTCTCGCCCTGCCTGCCGCGCGTCTGATAGTTCTGGCCCCAGCGCGGCCATTGCGCGTGCGCCTCGTCGGTGGGCGCGAAATCCTGCGGCGACAGGCCCGGGCGGATCAGCGCGTAGTCGATGCCTTCCCACACCGACATCATGCTCTGCCCCGAGACGATGCGCCGGCGCAGCACCACGCGCTGGAACGCCTTCGAATACATCTTGAGGCCGGCCTTGGCCCAGGTGTCGCCGACAAGGCGCATCAGGTCGACGTATTCCGTGCCCTCGGCCGGATACTCGACGATGAGCTCGAGCTCGCGCCCGTCGGGGAGCAGGCGCTGGCCGTCGGACCCGCGCTTGGCGAGCCCGACCTGGTCGAGCAGGCGGTTGGCGCGCACGAGATCGAACTGGGCATGAGCCTGGCGCAGCTCGGGTTTGTAGAGCGGGCTGCCGGAGAGCACCGTGTTCTGCCCCGGCTCGGCCAAGCCCACATACATGATCTTGTTGATCTCGTCGCGATTGATCGCGAGCGAGAGCGCCTGGCGGAAGCGGACATCGCGCAGCAGCTTCTTCCAGACCGGATCGTCGCAATTGAGATTGGGATAGATCGCGAGCTGGGCGCCCTTGGCCGTCTTCCAGAGGCGCACGTCGAAGCCGCGCTCGTCGGCGGCGCGGCGCAGGAACGGGAAGTCGTCGAAGCGGATGCTGCGCGCCTGGAGGTCGACCTCGCCGGCGCCGGTCTTGACCGGGATGATCTTGCTCTCCGCCAGCACCATGACGGCGCGGTCGGCATAGGGCAGCTGGCGGCCGTTCGTGTCGATGCGGTGGTAGAACGGATTGCGGGCGAACTCGTAGCGCTCGGCGACGCCCTCGGTCTTCGGAACCCAGGGGTCGAGCGTCGGCATGTTGGGATTGAGGTTGTAGCGCGCCTGCCGGTTCTCGGTCGCGATCTTGCGCACCCAGCCGTCGTTCCGCTTGTCGTTGAGCTTCTCGAGCCGCTTCTTGTCGGCGTATTTCGCGTGGAACTTCTTGAAGTAGTGCGCCGGTCGGAAGATCGTGAGATTCACCGGGCTCGCGAGCCACGGCAGGAAGTGGGGATTGGGCTGCGACCAGGTGTAGCGCACGGTCTGCGCGTCGGGGAACTCGACCTTGGGCTTCTCGCCGCCGGCCAGGAGCTGGCTCGCGCCGAAAAAGCGCGCCAGTTCCTTGTGCTCGTACATGTCCTCCCAGAAGAAGCGGAAATCCTCGGACGTGAAGGGCTTGCCGTCGCTCCAGCGGTGCCCCTTGCGCAGGCGGAACGTGAACGTCTTCTGCGCCTCGTCGACCTCGACCGCCTCGGCGATGTCGGGCACGAGCTCGTGCTCGGGCGCCCAGCAGACGAGGCGGGCGTAGCCGTAGGCGGCGACGAAGCGCGCGTCGCGGTCCTTGCTCATCAAGAGGCGGAGGTCGCCGCCGTGCTGGCCGGGCGCCTTTTCGCCTTCGAGCTTCACGATGGACGGCGCAGCCGGCACGCGCTTGGCGATGGGCGGGAGTTTCCCCTCCTTCACCAGCGGCTCCAGCATCGGCGTCTCGATCAGCTTCGGCGGCTTCGCGGTGTCGCCAGCGGTCTGGGCCAGGAGCCGCGAGGGGCCCGCCGCCGCGGCCAGCGCCGCCAACGAGACGAGAGTTTCGCGCCGCGAAATCATGCCGCAACCCTTCCCAGCGCGGCGCTTCGGCGCGCGCGCACGTAGTGGCCCCCGCCCAGATCATGCAACGTATCGTCGCCCGAATCGTCCACCGTGAACGGCTCGGGCCAGGCGGCCGGGATCGAGGCCTTGCCCTCCATGAGGGCCGACAAATCGAGGCGGGCGCCGGGATCCGGCTCGGGCACGGCCGCCAGCAGCGCCTTGGTGTAGGGGTGGCGCGGGTCCTTGAAGAGAAGCGCGCCGGGCGAGACCTCGACCAAGCGGCCCGCGCACATCACCGCGATGCGGTCGGCCATGTAGTCGACGACCGCGAGATTGTGGGAGATGAAGAGGTAGGTGAGCCCGAGCTTGCTCTGCAGGTCCTTCAAGAGATTCAGCACCTGCGCCTGCACCGAGACGTCGAGCGCCGAAACCGGCTCGTCGCAGATGAGGAGATCGGGCTTCAACGCGAGCGCCCGCGCGATGCCGATGCGCTGGCGCTGGCCGCCCGAGAAGGAGTGCGGATAGCGGTTCAGGAAGCGCGGATCGAGGCCGACCAGGCGCAGCAGCTCGATCACCATCTCGGCGCGGTGCTTCTCGTCGCCGATCTGGTGGATGCGCAAGGGCTCGCTGATGATGTCGAACACCGTCATGCGCGGATTGAGCGAGCCGAACGGGTCCTGGAAGATGAACTGCATGCGCCGGCGGAACGCGATGAGGTCGCTCCCCCTCAGCGCGAGCACGTCGAGCGCCTTGCCGCGGTCGTTGAATGTGATCTTGCCTTGATCGGGCGAGAGCGCCCGCATCAGGATCTTCGACAGCGTGGTCTTGCCGCAACCCGATTCGCCGACGAGGCCCACGCACTCTCCGCGCTTGATCTCGAAGCTCACGTCGGCGACCGCCTTGATGCGCGCGTCGACGCCGCCGAACCAGCCCGACTTCTTGATGCGGAATGTCTTGGACACGCCCTCGACCTTGAGGAGCGGGCCGGCCACGTCCGCGTTCATCGGCCACGGCTCCTTGGCGGCGAGCAGGTGCCCGGTCTCGGCCTTGATCTCGCGCAGCGGAACCAGCCGCCCGCC
>SBBV01000099.1 GCA_005240015.1 Candidatus Odyssella thessalonicensis
AAGCTCGTCGTTGCGCGCACGCGCGACGGCGGCAAGAGCTTCGAGGTGCTGAGGAAGGGCCTGCCCCAGCACCATGCCTATGATCTCGTGTGGCGCCACGCGCTCGCGGTCGACGAGAGCGGGGAACGTCTTGCTTTCGGCTCGACCAATGGCGGGCTCTGGATCTCGGAGAACGGTGGCGATTCCTGGACCGCGCCCGAGGCGCGGCTGCCGCCGATCGCGTTCGTGCGCTTCGCGGCCGGCTAAGCCGGTGTCGGAACCGAGCGCTCGAATGCGTCTTCAACGATGAGCGGCCGCGCCGCCGCCCGTGCGGCGCCGCGGCAAATGGAGAAGCTTCGATGGCCTATGTCGATGGATACGTGCTGCCGGTGCCGAAGAACAAGCTCCAGGTCTACCGCCGCATGGCTCGGATCGCCGGCAAGGTCTGGCGCGACCACGGCGCGCTCGAGTATCGCGAATGCATCGGCGATGACCTCGAAACGAAGATGGCGCTGCCGTTTCCGCGCGGGATGAAGATCAAGCCCGGCGAGACGGTGGTCTTCTCCTGGGTCGTGTTCAAGTCGCGCGCGCAGCGCGACCGCGTCAACGCCAGGGTGATGAAGGACCCGCGCATCGCCGAATCGATGGACATGAAATCCCTGCCGTTCGACGCGAAGCGCATGATGTATGGCGGGTTCAAGATCCTCGTCGAAGCCTAGCGCGCCCCCGCCGACGCTTTTTTGTCGTTTCGAAGTCGAGTTCGCCGATGTCGCTCACGCTCTATTTCCATCCGCTTTCGTCGTTCTCGCACAAGGTCCTGATCGCGCTCTACGAGAACGCGACGCCGTTCGAGCCGCGCATCCTTCATCCGGACGACGCCGCCCTGGGCGCGCGCTTCAAGGCGCTTTGGCCGATCGGCAAGTTCCCGGTGCTGCGCGACGAGGCGCGCCAGCGCAACATCCCCGAGTCGAGCATCATCATCGAGTATCTCGACCAGCACTATCCCGGCGCCACCCGTTTCGTTCCCGAAGACGCCGAGCACGCGCGGCAGATGCGCGGCAGCGACCGCTTCTTCGATCTCTACATCCACGCGCCGATGCAGAAGATCGTCGCCGACACGCTCCGGCCCGCCGGCAAGAACGACGCGCACGGCGTCGAGGAGGCGCGGACGATGCTCGCGACCGCGCTCGGCATGCTCGACCGCGAGATGGCCGGCAAGACCTGGGCGATGGGCGACGCGTTCACGATGGCCGATTGCGCGGCGGCGCCGGCGCTGTTCTACGCGAGCCAGGTGATGCCGTTTGCCGCCACGCACGCAAACGCGGCCGCCTATCTCCAGCGCCTGAGGCACCGTCCCTCCTTCGCGCGCGTCCTCGCGGAGGCGCGGCCCTATTTCAATCTGTTCCCCCAAGCGGCGGCGGCCGAGGGCGCCGAGTTGAAGCGTTCGGCATGAGGCTCGCGGGAAGAATCGCGGTCGTCCACGGCGGCGGCGGCGCGATCGGCGGCGCGGTCGCGCGCGCGTTCGCGCGCGAGGGCGCGCGCGTCTTTCTCGCGGGGCGTACGCGCGCGAAGCTCGAGGCCGTGGCGCGCGACATCGCGGGCGCCGGCGGCCAGGCCGAGGTGGCCGTCGTCGATGCGCTCGACGAGCGCGCGGTCGAGGCGCACGCCGACGGCGTGGCGGCCAAAGCGGGCGCCATCGACATCGCGCTCAACGCGGTGGGCTTCCACCATGTGCAGGGCACGCCCTTCGCCGAACTTGCGCTCGAGGACTACGCCTACCCGATGACCGCTTACACGCGGAGCTACTTCGTCACCGCGCAGGCCGTCGCGCGGCACATGGCGCAGCGGCGGTCCGGCGTCATCCTTGTGCTCTCGACGCCGGGGTCGCGCCTGGCGGGAACGGGCTATCTCGGCTACGGCATGACCTGCGCCGCGAAGGAGGCTTTTTCGCGCCTGCTCGCCGCCGAGCTCGCCCCCTGCGGAATTCGCGTCCTCTGCATCCGGTCGCACGCCGTGCCCGAGGCTTCGGCCGCGGGCTCGCATGCACGCGGCGTCTTCGCGCCGGCCGCCGCGCGGGCCGGAGTCACCGTCGAGCAAATGCTGGCCGGCGCTGCCCAAGGCACGCTGCTGAAGCGGCTGCCGACATTGGCGCAGGTGGCGGAGACGGCGGTGTTCGCCGCGTCGGACGGCGCCGGCGCCATGACCGGAACCGTCCTCAACCTCAGCTGCGGTCTGCTCGTCGACTAGGAGAGGGAGCACTTGCCATGAGCATTTCGGGACTCGATCGCCGCACCTTGCTGCGTACCGCGGCGGCGGCGGCAACGCTGGTCGCTGCGGCCGCGGCTGGCGCCCGCGCGCAGGAAACCAAGCCGGCGCCGGGCGCGGGCCCCGCGAAGCCGGGCGCTTCGCCAACGACCCGCGGAGGATTCTCGCCGGCACGGTTGAAGCGCCTCCACGACGTCATGACCGGCCACGTTGCGCGCGGCGCCGTGGCGGGGCTCGTGACGCTCGTGAGCCGGCGCGGCGAGACGCATGCCGACGCGATCGGCGCGATGAGCGTCGGCGGGCCACCGATGCGGCGCGACACCATTTTCCGGATCGCTTCGGTGACCAAACCCTTCACCGCCGCCGCGGCGATGATACTGATCGAACAGGGCAAGCTCCGCCTCGACGATGCGGTCGAGCGCTGGCTGCCCGAGCTCGCCAACCGGAAGGTGCTGAAGCGCATCGACGGGCCGCTCGACGACACCGAGCCGGCGAAGCGCGCGATCACGCTGCGCGATCTCCTGACCTTCCGCTGCGGAATCGGCGCGGTGATGGTGTTCCCGAGCCGCTATCCGATCCAGAAGCGCATGGAGGAACTCGGCATCGCGCCGGGCCCGGCCTTGCCGAATTTCACCTCGGACGAGCTGATGAAGCGTTTCGCCAGCCTGCCGCTGCTGCATCAGCCGGGCGAGAAGTGGGCCTATCACAGCGGCTCTGACATTCTGGGCGTGCTGATCGAGCGCGTCAGCGGGAAGCGGCTCGGTGCCGTCTTGAGCGAGCGTATCTTCGCGCCGCTCGGCATGAAGGACACGGGCTTCAGCGTGTCCGAGGCCAAGATCGCGCGCTTCGCCACGCAGTATCAGGCCGATCCGCAAGGCGGTGCCTTGAAGGTGCTGGACGAGGCGCGCGGCGGGCGCTTTTCGCGTCCGCCGGCCGCCGATTTGGGCGGCGGCGGTCTCGTCTCGACCGCCGACGACCTGCTCGCGTTCGGCCGCCTGATGCTGAACAAGGGTTCGCTCGGGCAAACGCGCATCCTCTCGCGGCTCTCGGTCGAGCTGATGACGGCCGATCACATCACGCCCGAACAGAAAGCGGCCTTGCCGTTCTTCCCCGGCTTCTGGGACACGCGCGGTTGGGGTTTCGGCCTCTCGGTGATCACGCGCCGCGAGAACATCTCCGACGTGCCCGGGCGCTTCGGCTGGGACGGCGGGTACGGCACGTCCTGGTACGTGGACCCCAAGGAAGAGCTCATCGGCATCTTGCTGTGCCAGCGGCTCTGGGATCCGAGATTCCTGGCGCTCCACGCCGATTTCTGGACCGCGGCCTATCAGGCGATCGACGACTGACCGCTTGCGGCCGGGCGACGCCTGAAATTTCTCTCGCGCCCGGCCGGCGAAAAAACTTTCGGCGCATTGTCGGCTTCGCAAGCACTCGTTCGTCGTTTCGCTGACAACCCGAAACTCGCGATCCACGGAGCCCGCGATGGCCAGCATTTCGAGAAGGATCACGCCGTGCCTCTGGTTCGACACCGAGGCTGAGGATGCGGCGAAGTTCTACGTCTCGATCTTCAAGAACTCGAAGATCGGCAACATCAGCCGCTTCAACAGGGAAGGCTACGACGTTCACGGCAAGAAGGCCGGCACGGTGATGACGGTCGAGTTCGAGCTCGACGGCCAGCACTTCGTGGCGCTCAACGGCGGGCCGCAGTTCAAGTTCGACGAGGCGATCTCGTTCCAGATCCACTGCGCTTCGCAGGACGAGGTCGACTACTACTGGAGCCGCCTCACCGCCGAAGGCGGCAGCGAGGGCCCGTGCGGCTGGTGCAAGGACCGGTTCGGCCTCTCCTGGCAGGTCGTGCCCGACGCGCTCCTCGAGATGCTTGGCACCGGCAACGCCGCCGGCGCCGAGCGCGTGACGAAGGCGTTCCTCAAGATGAAGAAGTTCGACATCGCCACGCTCCGCCGCGCCTTCGACGGCAAGGCCGCGTGACGCTCGATTTCAACCCCGGCAAGGAAAGGACGTGCCCATGTTGCTCGAGAAAGAGAAGCCCGCCGCTCAGGCCGCGCTGAAGACCGTCGTGCAGCCGTATCTCTTCTTCAACGGCCGCTGCGAGGAGGCGATCGATTTCTACAAGAAGGCGCTCGGCGCCAAGATCGAGATGGTGATGCGCTTCAAGGACAATCCCGATCCACAGGGGGCGGCCGACAAATGTCCGGGCGGCGCCACGGTCAATCCCGAGTGGGTGATGCACACCTCGTTCAAGATCGGCGAATCGCAGATCATGGCCTCGGACGGGATGCCGCTGCCACCGGAGAAGGCGGCGCCCCAGGGCTTTTCGCTGTCGATCACCGCCAAGAATGCGGCCGAGTGCGATCGCTGGTTCAACGCGCTCGCCGAGGGCGGGCAGGTGCAGATGCCGCTCGGCAAGACCTTCTTCGCCGAGCGCTTCGGTGCCGTCGCCGACAAGTTCGGCGTGTCGTGGATGGTGATCGTGCCGCCGGCGCAGCAGTAGCAGGCAGACCCCTTCACCATGTCGCCCCCGCGCAAGCGGGGGCCCATGGTGCCGCCCCCTCGCCCTCCGCGCGAATGACGCGCGGCCGAGACATCGGT
>SBBV01000400.1 GCA_005240015.1 Candidatus Odyssella thessalonicensis
CCTCGACGTCCTTGCGCGACGTGCTCTCGCTTCTGCTCGCGTCCGGCGCAGAGGTGGCCGCCGTGGCGAACGCCGACGGCTCCTCGCCAGGGAGCATCTCGCTTTCGGCGATTCGGGACCGAGCCGTCGCGCCAAGAGGCGGAGCGCACTGACGAGAACAAAGCCCCGGCGAACCATGCCTCCGATCTATCTCCACTATCTGAATGCGCTCGACGTCGAGGCGCTCGCGCTGACCGACGACGAGATCCTGACGGCGGTCGAGAGGGGGCTCGTGGCACAGGGGCGTCGCGAGGCGGTCATCGAGCCGCGCATGCATCTCATCCCTGATCCCGCGATCCACGGGCATTTCAACGTGCTGCGCGGCGCCCTCCGCGCGCCGATCAATCTGGCCGGCGTCAAGGTGATCAGCGACTACGTCGACAACTACAAGCAAGGTCTTCCCTCCGAAGTCGGGTTGCTGCTCTTGATGGACCCCGGCAACGGCGTCCCGATGGCGATCATCGACGGCAGTCACCTGACGGACATGCGCACCGGCGCGGTCACCGCGATCGGGGCGAAGTATCTCGCCCGCAAGGGTGCACGCGTGCTCGGCCATGTCGGCGCGCGCGGCACCGCATATTGGAACGTGCGCCTGCTCGACCACTTGTTCGATCTCGCCGAGATTCGCATTCATTCCCGCCGGCGCGAGAGCCGCGAGGCCTTCGCCGCACGCCTGACGCGCGACCTCGGCAAGACGGTTACGGTGACCGAAGACTGGCGCTCCTGCGTTGAGGGCGCCGACATCGTGGTGGAAGCGTCGCGCCTGCCCGAACCCGCGCCCTTGCTGAAAACCGAGTGGATCAAAAAGGGCGCCTTCGTCGTTCCCTATGGCACGATGAGCGCGGTCGAGCTTTCGCTCACAGACATCATGTCGAAGGTGGTCGTGGACGATTGGGGGCAGTGCAAGAGCGGGCGCTTCGGCGCACTGCGCGCCCATGTCGACGGCGGCAAGCTCTCGGAGGCAACGCTGCACGCCGAGATGGGCGCGGTCGTCGCCGGATTGAAGCCGGGCCGCGAGCAGGACGACGAGACCATCCTGTTCTGGCACCGCGGCCTGTCCCTATCCGATATCGCGCTCGGGCACGCCATGCTCGAGAAGGCGAAGAGGCTCGGCATCGGCCACCGGCTGCGCTACGCGTGAACGATTCGGATGCGCTCTGTCACAGGCACAAGATCCGAGGCCCCGACACTCGTGGCGAACGCACGCATGTACGCGGTCACGCCCGCGGTGCGCGAGGCCTGGCGCGCGCTGTTCGCCTGGCTGGCCGAAGCGTCCGACGTCCCGCTGGCCTATGTCGACCACGCCGCACCGGCGCCGCTGGAGGCGCTGTGGGCGCGCAGCGACCTCGGCGCGGCCTTCATGTGCGGATTTCCCCTGGCCTCGGCCATGCCGAAGCCGTGGCTGCTCGCAGCGCCAGTGCCCTCGCCACTGCGCTACGGCGGCAGGCCCTGTTATTGCACCGACTTCATCGTTCGTGCGGATCGCTCGTTCGGCCAATTGGGCGACACGTTCGGCGGGCGCATCGGTTGGACCGTCGCGCACTCGCAGTCCGGTTACAACGCGGTCCGGCACCACTTGCTGCGATACCGCCAGCAGAATCTGACGTCGCTGTTCGCGGAGTGGGTCGGCCCTCTTGAAACACCGCGACGCGTCGTCGAGGCCGTGTTGACGGGTGCGATCGATGTCGGCCCGCTCGATTCTTACCTGCACGATCTTCTGAGACGCCACGAAAGCGAGACCGCCGCCAGGCTTCGCACCGTCGAGTCGACGGCGATGACGCCGATCCCGCCGTTGGTCGCGTCGCCCGCGGTCTCTCCTGGCGCCGTCGCGCGACTACGCCGGGCCCTTGCGTCCTGCTCACGCGAACCGCGGGTTGCGCCGCTCCTCGCGACGCTGCTGCTCGACAGCTTCGCGCCGGTCGAAGCAGCCGACTACGCGATGCTGCTGGCGCAGGCGCGCGATGCGGATGAGGGCAACGCGCCGAAGCCGGCGCCTGCGCCAAGACCCTCTTGATCGGCGCCCGGCGCCCGGCGTCGGTCAGCCGCGCAGTGCCTTGACGACCCGCTCGTCGGCGAGCGCGTCTTTCGGCAGGCCGTGATAGATGACCTCGCCGCGGTCGATGGCATAGAGCCGATCGCCGATGCGCATGGCCGCGCCGAGGTGCGACTCGGCCAACAGGATCGAAATACCCATCGCCTTGATCTTGAGCACCGCATCGCTGAAGCGGTTGACGACCACCGGCGCCAGCCCTTCGAACGCCTCGTCGAGCAGCAGCAGCCGGGGCGACAGCATCATCGCGCGCGCGATCGCGACCATCTTGCGCTGCCCGCCGCTCAGATGCAGGCCGCGGCGCCCGAGCAGGCCCTGCACCTCGGGGAACACGGAGAAGGCCTGCGTTTGCGGATCGGTGTCGCGCTTGTCGTTGCGCCGGCGTGCGACCTCGTCCCCCAGCCAGCGGCTGATCATCAGGTTCTCGCCGACCGACAGCTCGGGAAAGACGCCGCAATCTTCGGGCGAATAGCCGATGCCGCGCTTGGCGCGCTCGTGCGGCCGCAACGGCGTGATGTCCTCGCCGGCGAACACGATCTTCCCGCTCCGCGTCGGCAGGAGCCCCATGATGCTCTCGATCGTCGTGCTCTTCCCGGCGCCGTTGCGCCCGACCAGGCACACGACCTCCTGCTCGCCCACGTCCAGCGATACGCCGTTCAGGATGTGAGCGGGGCCGCGGTAGGTATTGATCGCTTTGACTTCGAGCAGCACGGGTCAATCCCGCTCCGAAAACGCGTCCGGGCCGGACGTGCCGAGGAGGATGAGGGCGACTTGCTCATTCTTCCGAATTTCGTCGGGCGTGCCCTGCGCCAGGATCGCGCCTTGGTGCATCACGACGATCCGATCCGAGTATTTGAAAACCACATCCATGTCGTGCTCGATGATCACCGCGGTGATGCCCTCGCCGCGCACGACCGAGGCCACGGTGTCCATGATCTGGCCCTTGTCGCGGGTGCTGACGCCGCTCGTCGGCTCGTCGAGGAAGAGAAGCTTCGGGCGCAGCGCGTAGGCGAGCGCCACGTCCAGCAATTTGCGCTCGCCCTGGGCCAGATCGCGCGCCGTCTCGTTGCGTTTGCCGGAAAGGCCGAACTGGGCGAGCACCGCGTCGGCCTCGGCGGTCACCGCACGATCGAGATGGGCGAGCCGCCCCGGGTTGCGGATCTTGCGGTCGCGGGAAAAGATCGCGAGCGCCACGTTGTCGAAAGCGGAGAGATCGTCGAACAGGTTGACCAGCTGGAAGCTGCGCGCGATGCCGGCCCTGACGCGCTCGACGATCGAATCGCGGGTCACATCCCTACCCTTGAAGAGAATGCGGCCCGAATCGGCGGTCAGGTAGGCGCTCACCACGTTGCACAGCGACGTCTTCCCGGCGCCGTTGGGGCCGACGAGCGAGATGAATTCGCCCTCCGCGATCGCGAGGCTCACGTCGTCGACGGCGCGGACTTCGCCGAAATAGCGCTTGAGGTTGACGGTCTCGAGGAGGTTCATGGCCTCCTCGTGAGCTTCGCCCAGAGGCGTGACGCCGTGCCCACGATCCCGGCCGGCAACAGCAAGATGAGAATGACGAGGACCGCGCCGAGCGCCAATTGCCAGTACTCCGTGCTCGCGACGGCATAGGTCTTCAGGTAGTTGAACGTCACCGCCCCGACGATCGGCCCCGTGAAGGTGCGGAAGCCGCCGAGCACGCTCATGAACACGATCTCGCCGGAGAACGGCCAGTAG
>SBBV01000369.1 GCA_005240015.1 Candidatus Odyssella thessalonicensis
AACGAGGCCGCCGCGCCGGTTCGGCGATAGCACGGAGACCGGTTGGTTGCGTTGCTGGGTGCTAGCGGCGGCGTTTTCAATTGCCGCATCTTCGGCCGTGCAGGCGCAGGAAGCGCTCAAGCCCTACACGGTCGTCGGCGACGCCATCCCGGCGTCGCTCACCGGCGGCAAGGGGGATGCGGCGCGTGGCCGCGCCATCGTCGCCAACCGCCAGGTTGGGCTCTGCCTGCTCTGCCACAGCGGGCCGTTTCCCGAGGAGCGCCTCCAGGGCGATTTGGCGCCGGATCTTCGCGGTGCGGGCGCCCGTTGGAACGAGGGGCAGCTCAGGCTCCGCATCGTGGACGCGGCGCGACTCAACCCGGACACGATCATGCCGCCCTATTACCGCGTCGAGCGCCTCAATCGCGTGGCCGCCCCGTTGCGTGGTAAACCGATCTTGACGGCCGAGCAGATCGAGGACGTGGTAGCCTTCCTCGTTACATTGCGGGATGGTCCGTGATGGCGCAGACGAAGAAACCGTTTGAAGGGCGAGGCTGGACGCGCCGGGGCGTTCTCGGCGCGGGCTTGGCCGCGATTCCGGCCGGGGCCGCGCTCACGCTGATCGTGCGCCCGGCCGAGGCCACGCCCGAGACGATGAAGGACGCGATCAAGAAGGTCGTGGGCGACGCCGAGATCCGGAAGGGCCGGGTCAAGCTCGACCTCCCGCCACTGTCCGAGAACGGCAATTCGGTCGCCTGCGCGGTCACGGTGGAAAGCCCGATGAGCGCCGCCGACCACGTCAAGGCGATCCACCTCTTCAACGAGAAGAACCCGCAGCCCAACGTGATCAGCGTGCATCTGGGTCCGCGTGCGGGCAAGGCGCGCATCGATACGCGCATCCGCCTCTCCGACACGCAAACCGTCACGGCGATCGCTCAGATGAGCGACGGCTCGTTCTGGTCGGCCAGCGCCAACGTGATCGTGACGCTCGGCGCCTGCCTCGAGGACAACCCGACATGACGGCGCAAGCGCTCATCCACGTGCCGAAGAAGGCCAAGCGCGGCGAGGTGATCGAGATCCGCACGATGATCTCGCATGTGATGGAGACGGGCTTCCGGCGCTCGCAGAGCGGCGAGCCGATCCCGCGCAACATCATCGCCAATTTCGCCTGCACCTATAACGGCGTCGAGATCTTCCGCGCCGAGCTGTTTCCGGCGATGACCGCGAACCCGTTCCTCATCTTCCGCACGGTCGCGGTCGAGAGCGGCACGCTCGCGTTCAAGTGGACCGGCGACAACGGCTTTGCGGCCGAGCAATCCGTGAAGATCGAGGTCGGATGAGGGCCGCGCGCGGGCCGGTGCTGGCCGCCGCTTTCTTGTTCGCCGCCGGCGCTGCCCCTGCCGCCGAGGTCCCGCTACCGGAGCGCCGCTCGGGCTACGATTTCATGGGCCCGCAGACGCGCGGCATGCAGGACGACGACATGGCGAACCCGGGCATGCTGTCGGTGCTCGATGGTGCCGCCGCGTGGGAGCGCAAGACCGGAGCTGCCGGAAAAGCCTGCGCCGACTGCCACCGCGATGCGCGCCAGAGCATGAAGGGCGTGGCCGCGCGCTATCCGAGATTCGACGAGGCCACCGGCCGCCCGATCGACCTCGAGGGGCGCATCGCGCGCTGCCGCACCGAGCGGCAGCAGGCGCCGCCGCTCGCGCGCGAGAGCCGGGAGCTCGTGGCGCTCGCCGTCTATGTCGCGCATCAATCGCGCGGCCTGCCGGTCGAGGACATGGTCGAGAAGGACGCGCGGCTGCGTCCATTCCTCGAAGCGGGGCGGAGCCAGTTCGAGCGCCGCCAGGGCCAGCTCGATCTCTCCTGTGCCCAGTGCCACAACGACAATTGGGGCAAGAGCCTCGCCGGCAATCCCGTCCCGCAGGGCCATCCCACCGGCTATCCGATCTACCGGCTCGAATGGCAGAGCGTCGGCTCGCTGCAGCGCCGCTTGCGCAACTGCCTCATCGGCATGCGCGCCGAGTCCTACGAGTTCGGCGCGCCGGAATACGTCGATCTCACGCTCTATCTCATGTGGCGCGCGCGCGGCATGAAGATCGAGACGCCGGGGGTGAGGCCGTAGCTCCGTCATCCTGAGCGCAGCGAAGGATCTCTCGCGGCAGGGCCGTGCCGCGGCTCCGATGCACTGCCCGTCGGCCAGAGATCCTTCGCTTCGCTCAGGATGACGGTTACTTCAGCTTGCCCGCCCCCGACACGGCCGCGGGGTTCGCGCGCAGCTCAGGCGGCGTCACCCACATGCGGCAGACATTGGGCTCCCTGCGATCGTCGGCCTTGACGAAGGTCCACATCGCGCAGCCGGTGGCGCCGTTCGACGGAGTCCTCAAGCAGAGGTCGCGGCACTGCTGCCACGTGCTGCCGTGGCGCCCGACGGTGCGGAAATTGCCGCCGAGCTTCATCACGCCTTCCTGGCCCTCGCGCGGGCCGGCGGGGAACAGCGCATTGAGCGCCGCCGCCATCTCGCCGCGGTCCGGCTTGCCCTTGGTCTCGGCCAGCGCGCCGCCCGCGCCGAGCGCGAGCACAGACAGCGCGGCCGCCCATCGGAGCATCATGCCTCCTCCTACGATCCTCGTGCGCGGCGGTGCTACTGGCTCGGACCGGCGCCGCGCTTCGCGTAGATGATCCAGTCGGGATACGAATACACCCAGTACCCGCTCGGCAGGCCGGTGTATCCGGCATAGGAGCTGCTCGACCACGGCCCATAGTCGTTGCAGGCGCCGTAGCGGCGAAGATCGGCGGGCACGCTGATGCGCTTCAGCTCCTCCGAATACTTGCCGCCGAAGGTGGGATCGGGGCAGCTCGCCGGCTCTACCGCCGTCGTGCCGCGCCGCGCCCACACATACCAGTTGGGAGCGCTGTAGGTCCAATACGCGTTCGGCGGCAGGTTGGAGTGGCCCTTGTAGGACGTGCCGGCCCAGCGGCCGTAGTCGCGGCACGTTCCATATTGCCGCGCGTCTTCCGGGATCGCGAGCTGGCGGATGAGGCCCGAGTACTTCCCGCCGAAGCTCGGATCGCACACTGTGTTCGGTACCGGCTCCTTCATGGCGCCCGGCGGCGGGCCTTGGCCGGGCCCGACGCCGCCCGAGCCTTCGCTGGGCTGCTGCGCGAGCGCCGCGCCGGACGACCATGCCGCGGCCAAGACGATGACGGTTGGGAGTCGCATGACCAGCCTCCGCGCCCGAAACGGACGGCAGCGCCATCTTAGCGCAGGCCCGCCAAATCGGCACAGGCGGAGGCCGCACCTTAACCCGATCGTAACCTTGCCTCGGCCTTAATCCCGCGCGGGGCGGGGCTCTGCGTGAACGAGTTTCTCCAAGATCTGTTGACGAGCTTGCTCGAGCCGCTGGGGCGTCTCTTGATGCCTTCGGAGCCGTTCAGCCTGCTCTCCCTGGCGGCGGCGTTCGTGGTCGCGGGCGGCTTCTTCCTGGTGCGCCGGCCGCGGAGCGGCAATCGCTCGACGCGCGGTCTGCTTCGCCGTGTGTTGCCGCGCGCGATTTGGCGGCACCCCTCGACCAGGCTCGACCTTGCGATGTTCGTCGCCAACATCCTGCTGTGGGCGCTGATCTACGGCGCCGCGGTCGTGACCAGCACGGTCTGGCGCGATTTCGCGTTCGATGGCCTCACCGCGGTCTTCGGCCCCGGCGAGACGCGGAGCTTCGCGACCTGGCCGGTCGTGGCGCTGGTCACGGTCATCATGCTGCTCGCCTTCGATCTCGGCTATTGGCTCGGGCACTGGGCGTTGCACCGCGTGCCGGCGCTCTGGGAGATCCACAAGGTCCATCACTCGGCCGAGGTGATGACGCCGTTCACCGAATGGCGGCAGAACCCGCTCGAAGACATCCTCCTCGCCAACACGATCGCGCTGACGCTCGGCGTCAGCTACGCGGCCACCGCCTATCTGCTCGGCCCGGCCGCGAAGCAGCTGACGCTGTTCGACGCCAATATCCTGGTGCTGACCTATTTCCTCTCTTTGCACCATCTGCGCCACTCGCATGTCTGGCTGCCGATCGGCGGCGTGATGGGCCGCATCCTGCACAGCCCCGCGCATCATCAGATCCATCACAGCATCGAGCCGCGCCACAGCGGCAAGAATCTCAGCCTCTTCCTCTCGGTCTGGGATTGGACGTTCGGCACGCTCTCGGTGCCCGCGCGCGGACAGCGCGTGCGGCTCGGCCTCGGCACCGGCGAGCGCAACTTCACCTCGGTCGGCGATACCTATGCGCGGCCGCTGGTCAACGCCGTGCGCGTGCTGATGCGTCGCCCGCCGATCGGCTGAGCGCCCCTACTCCGCGGCCGCCTTCATGCGCGTGGGTGCTGCGCGCAGCGTGGTGCCGGCGATGCGCGCGGGGGCCGCACGCGTGCCGGAGCCGCGCTGCGGTACCTTCGGCAGCAGGAAGCCCTGCTGATAGCCGGCGCGCACGATGATCGTGAACTTCCAGAACACGCCGCCGGCGACGGCCGCCACGCCGGCCACGCCGAGATAGACCTGCGCGGTTCCCGGATTGACGAGCGCCAGAACGAACATCAGCGCCGGCACCGCGTGGCCGACGACATGCAGCGTCCAGCTGTTGTCGCCGATCACGCGGCGCGCGAGCGGAACGATGCCCTCCTCCTTCGCCGTGCGCCGATACGCAATCCAGAGCGCCGCGTTGACCGCGACGAGGGCCAGCCCCGCGATCGGAACGAGCGCGCCGGCCTGGCCGAATCCCCTGAACCAGGCGAGCATCAGCGCGAGCAGGCCGAGTCCCTCGAAGAGACCCGTGGCGAGGATCATCCACGGCATCAGCGGCACGCGCCACGCGGGAATGCCGCGCGCCTTGTGCAGGATCTTCGCTTGGCACCAGAGGAAGCCGAGCGCGAGCACGCCGCCGGCGAGCGATAGCCACACGCTCGGCCAGAGCACATTGGCGAGCACGGCCGGATAGAAGGCGGCGACGACGTAGAGCTCGCGCGTCATCCAGCTCGTCTGCGGACGCGAGACCGCGCGCCAGAAGCGCAGCTTGCGCCCGATCTTCAAGAACACGCAGAAGAGCCCTATCGCCATGACGCCGCCGGCGATGAAATGCGCGCTCGCGACCATGTCGGGATGGACCGCGCCCGCCGCGGCCGCGAGATACGCCATCACGGCGAAGCCAGCGCCGATGCCGCCGAAGATCCAGTTCATCGCCGCGCGCCAATCCCAGAGCGTCTGCAAGGGGCCGACCAGCGGATTCGCGGGATCGCTCATCCGCTCGTCGTCGACGTCGCTCTCGCCCACCTCGCGGCCCGGGATCGCCGGCGTGGTGTAGAGGTATTTGATCTGCGGATCGGTGCCGAGCTCGGCATTGAGCTGGAAATGCGGGCCGGCCAGCAGCTTCGAGACGTTGCTCTCGCGATCGTTGAAATCGCCGAACTGGATCGCGGAAGAGA
>SBBV01000223.1 GCA_005240015.1 Candidatus Odyssella thessalonicensis
ATTCTGCTCGAGAGCGGCGAGTTCGCCGATTCTGTCTCCCCCTCCTACTACGCCGTGTTCCATGCCGGCGAAGCTCTGCTTCAGGCGCGCGAGCAGCGCCTGCTCGGTGCCGCCGGCGAACACTTTCGCGACGAGCGCGCCGCCCGGCGCTAAATGGCGCAGGGCGAACTCGGCCGCCGCCTCGACCAGCGCCACGATGCGGAGATGGTCGGTCTGGGCGTGGCCGACCGTGGCCGGCGACATGTCGGACAGCACCACGTTGGGCGGTCCGCCGAGCGCTTCGACGATTCGCACGTCGTTGGCGGGATCGGTCATGTCGCCGTGCATCACCACGGCGCCCGGGATCGGATCGATCGGCTGAAGGTCGATCGCGATCACTGTACCGCCTCCCGGCTTTCCCGCGCGCACGCGCTCGACGGCGACCTGCGTCCAGCCGCCCGGTGCCGCGCCGAGATCGACGACGCGCAGGCCCGGCCGCAGCACCCTCGCCTTGTCGTCGATCTCGATCAGCTTGAACGCGGCGCGGGAACGAAATCCCCGCTGCTTGGCCGCATGGACGTAAGGGTCGTTAAGCTGGCGCTCGAGCCACTGCCGCGACGAGGGCTTGCGCGCCTTTCCGCCGCGCACGCGCACCGCGGCAAAGCGCTGGCCGCCGCCCTGAGATGGCTTGCTCATGCAGCCAATCTAGGGCGGCGCACCCCGCAGGAAAACCCGGACGCGCACGGGCGAGCGACGTCCGATGAAGGTCGGTGGGCGTCCGTGTTTGTCCGTGCTAGGCGGCCCCGGCGGCGTGGTCGGCGGCGATCAGCAGGTTGAGAATGCCCTCGCGCAAGCCGCGATCGGCGACGCGCAGGCGCCCGACCGGCCAGAGCCGGCAGATCGCATCGAGGATCGCGATGCCGCCCACGACGAGATCGGCCCGCTGGGGCCCGATGCACGGCATCGCGGCGCGCTCGGCGTAGCCGAGCGCCGCGATCTCGGCGCTGATGCGTCGGATCGAATCGAAACCGAGATAGGAGCCGTCGACGCGCAGCCGGCTGTAGCGGCGGAGGTTCAGGAACACGCTGGCGAGCGTCGTCACCGTGCCCGAGGTGCCGAGCATCTGCACGCGGGCGCCCGCGATCTCGCCGCCGATGTTCTCGGCCTGCTCGAACGGTCGCAACAGGTCGAGCGCATGATCGACCATGGCCTGGTAGGCGGTGGGCGGCACGCGGTCCGAACCGTAGCGCTCGGCCATGGTGACGACGCCGATCGGCACGGAGTGGAAGCGCAGCGCCGCGCCGTCGTGCAGGCCGCGGGCGAGCGCGTCGGGCGGCACCGCGTGGCCGTTCATGCCCGCGCGGATGTCGCGGCGCCAGATCAGCTCGGTGCTGCCGCCGCCGATGTCGAACACGAAGGCGTGCGGCGCCGACTCGTCGAGCAGCGAGGCGCAGCCGGCGAGCGCCAGGCGCGCTTCCTCCGCGGCGTCGATGATCTCGAGCGCGAGGCCGGTCTCGCGCTTGACGCGCGCGATGAAGACCTCGCCGTTGGCGGCCCGGCGGCAGGCCTCGGTGGCGACGGCGCGGAGGCTCAAGCCGCGATAGCGCGAGAGCCGGCCGGCGCAGATGCGCAGCGCCTCGATCGCCCGCCCCATCGCACGCGGCGAAAGCCGCCCGCTCGCGGCGAGGCCCTCGCCCAACCGCACGATGCGCGAGAAGGATTCGATCACGCGGAAGCCGACGCCTTGCGGCGCCGCGATCAGCAGGCGGCAATTGTTGGTGCCGAGATCGAGCGCGGCATAGGTCCGCGGTCCCGGGTCATCCGGGGCGCTGGATTCAGAGGAGGACGCCGCCGACACCATGGCCGCGAAGCTAGCCCCTCGCCCCCTGCTTTGCAATTTCGCGACAGCGTTAAGGAAAGCGGTGCTCGGAAGTGCCCGCTGTGTTCTTGCCGCCCGTCTCCGCGGCGTTCAGCGCCAAGGGAGAACGCCCTCCGGCAACCGCGCTGCGAGCCGGTCGAGCACCAGCATGATGACGGCGACCACGGCGACGCAGGCGACCGCCACCGCCGCCGCGAGCGAGGCGAGGCCCGCCTCCTCGAGGCCGAACAGCACGACGCCGAGCGTGACCGTGCGCTCCGACCAGAGCAGCGCCGAGACGGTGAGCTCGTTGAAGGCGATGAGAAACGCGAGCAGCGCCCCGGCCGCCATCGCCGGCGCCGCGGCCGGCGCCAGGATGTGGCGCAGCCGGCTCCACATCCCGGCGCCGCACACTTGCGACGCCTCCTCCACCGAGACGTCGAGCTGCGCGATCGCCGCCGTCACCGGTTTCAAAGCCAACGGAAAGAAACGCGCCACATAGGCGAAGACGATGATGAACGGCGTGCCGTAGAGGCTCGCCTCGATGAGCGGCAGCGGCCGGAGGAAGAGCAGAATGCAGGCCAGCGCCAGCACCACGCCGGGCAGCGCGTAGGGCAGATCGAACAATCCTTCGGCGAGGCCGCGCCAGTTGCGGCCACGCCGGGCGATCAGATAGGCGAGCGGCAGCGAGAGCAGCGCCACGCTCGCGGCGGCGCATGCCGCGAAGAAGAACGAGTTGCGGAACGCGAGCGCGGTCGTCGCCTGCCGGAACAGCACCTCGACGAAATTGTCGAGCGTGGCCGTGGCGAGAGCGAGCGGCACGCCGTAGGTGGGAACCAGCGCTGCGGCCAAGAGCGACACCAGCGGAATCCCCAGCACGATGAGGATCAAGAGGGCCAGCGCCGCCTGCAGCACCGGCGCGAGCCGGCCGGCCGGCCACAGTCCATCGAGCCCCTGCCCCGCTTCGACCTCGCCGCCCTCCGTGGGGCGCAGCAGCCGGCGCGCCACCACGATCCCGAGCGCCGTGAGCACCACGAGCAGCAGGCTCACCGCTGCCGCATCGGCGACCACGGCCGGGCCGAGGCTCGAAAGCCGGCGATAGATGAGCGTGGGCAGCGTGAGATAGTTGACCGAAAGGCCGAGCAGCGCCGGAATGCCGAAATTCCCGAGCGCCGCCACGA
>SBBV01000520.1 GCA_005240015.1 Candidatus Odyssella thessalonicensis
GAACACGGGTGCCGCCTGCACCGCCGCTGCACGGTATTTCGCCATCGCTCCCAGCATTTTCGCCTCCTTCGCATGCGCGCGCCGCGATGGATAATAGCACGATCGCGCGCATGCGAAGGAGGCGAAAATGCTGGGAGCGATGGCGAAATACCGTGCAGCGGCGGTGCAGGCGGCACCCGTGTTCCTCGATCTCGATCGCACTGTCGAGAAGGCGATCGGCCTCATCGACGAGGCGGCGAAGCGGGACGTGCGCCTCATCGCGTTCCCTGAGACCTGGATCCCCGGCTATCCCTGGTGGATCTGGCTCGGCGCGCCCGCCTGGGGCATGCGCTTCGTGCAGCGCTATTTCGAGAACTCGCTGGTGCGCGGCGAAAAGCACTGGAACGCGCTGGCCGACGCCGCGCGCCGCCGCCAGATGCACGTGGTAATGGGCTACAGCGAGCGGGCCGGCGGCAGCCTCTATATGGGTCAGGCGATCTTTGGGCCCGGCGGCGAGCTGATCGCGGCGCGGCGCAAGCTGAAGCCGACCCACGCCGAGCGCACCGTGTTCGGCGAGGGCGACGGCAGCCACCTCGCCGTGCACGAGACCGGCATCGGGCGCCTGGGCGCGCTCTGCTGCTGGGAGCACATCCAGCCGCTCTCGAAATAAGCGATGTACGCCGCGGACGAGCAGGTGCACGTGGCGTCGTGGCCGAGCTTCAGCCTCTATCGCGGCATGGCCTATGCGCTGGGGCCGGAGGTGAACAGCGCCGCGAGCCAGATCTATGCGGTCGAAGGCGGGTGCTACGTGCTCGCGGCCTGCGCCACCGTTTCGCCCGAGATGATCAAGATGCTGATCGACACGCCCGACAAGGAGCCGCTGCTCAAGGCCGGCGGCGGCTTCGCGATGATCTTCGGCCCCGACGGCCGCGCGCTCGCCGAGCCGCTGCCCGAAACCAAGGAGGGCCTCGTCACCGCCGAGATCGATCTCGGCATGATCGCGCTCGCCAAGGCCGCCGCCGATCCCGCCGGGCACTATTCGCGGCCCGACGTAACGAGGCTCCTGCTCGACCGCCGCCCCGCGCAGCGCGTGGTGAAGCTCGAGGCCGCGTTCGAGACGGCGAAGGACAGCAAGACCGACGGCCAGCCGCCGCTCGCCGCCGTACCCGAAAGCGTGGCGGCGCAATAGCGCATCGCGCGCGGCGCATCAGCGTCGCCGGCTCGGACGCACTGGATCTCAATCCGGTCGGGATTTCGCGCAGCAGCCTCGCCGTGGTAACCTCGCGCCCAGCGAAACGCGAGGAAATCGCCCATGCAACGCTTCTTCATCGAGCAGATGGCGATGTATTCCGCCTATCACCGCGACGGCCGCAACAAGGCGACGCACTTCATCGGCGTGCCGGCGATCGCCGTCTCGCTGCTGATCCCGATGGCGATGCTGCGCTTCGCCGACCTCGGCGGCTATTCGCTGACCCTGGCGACGGTGTTCGCCGTGGCGGTCATGGCCTATTGGATCGTGCTCGATCCGCCGTTCGGCGTCGCGACGGCCGCGATCTTCGTGCCGGGCGTCTGGTTCGCCGACTGGCTCGCGCACCAGAGCGCGCTCGCCGCCTGGACCAGCTTCGGGATCCTTTTCGTCGGCGGCTGGATCATCCAGCTCGTGGGCCACGCGTTCGAGGGCCGCAAACCCGCGCTGGTCGACAACCTGCTGCAGATCTTCATCGCGCCGGTTTTCCTCGTCGCCGAAGTCGCTTTCGCGATGGGCCTGCGCAAGCCGTTGCACGACGCGATGATGCAGCGCATGCCGGCCTTTCTGCCGAAAGGCGGCGCCGCCGCCGCGGCAGAGTAAGCCTCCCTGCAGCATTGAACCCGCCCGGCACATCAAAGACCACAACCACACGAGGGACGATCGTGAAACCTTCCGCCTTGCTTATTGCCGCCGTCGTAGCATTCGGCGCCGCGCCTGCCTCCGCGCAGGGGACAGCCAACACGCTGCAGGCATGGGGTCTCATCGGCACCTGGGCGGTGCGCTGCGATCAGCCGGCCGCGGAAGGCAATTCCTACGGCAGATTCGTGGCGGCTCCGGACGGACGTGCCTATTACGAGCGCGATTTCGGCGATCCCAGCCGCAACGATCGCAGCGAGGTCGTTTCGGCCCGGCCGCAAGCCGATGGGACGATCGCGCTGCAGATCAATTTCACCTCGTTCGGCCAGGTGCGCCTCAACGTCTACACCAAGGCCGCGGACGGCCGCGTGCGCGTGATCTATAATCGCGGGCCGCAAGGCGACGTGACCGTCGAAAACGGCATCCTCACGCACAACCGCCGGCCGACGCCGTGGTCGACCAGATGCAGCTGAGCCGGAGCGGTCGCCGCGCCTAGGCCGGCCACACCGCGCGCGCCACCTCGACGACGCGGGCCAGTTTGGCCCGTTGATCGGCCTCGCTCAGCGGATTGCCCTTGATCGAGCTGGCGAAGCCGCATTGCGGGCTCAGCGCCAGTTGCTCGATCGGCGCGTAGCGCGCGGCCTCGTCGATGCGGCGCTTCAAATCGTCGGCGCTTTCGAGCGTCGGCGTCTTGGTCGAGACCAGGCCCAGCACCGCGAGCTTGCCCTTCGGCAGCAGCTTCAGCGGCGCGAAAGACCCGGCGCGGGCCGTGTCGTATTCCAAAAAGAAGCCGTGCACGTTGACGCGATTGAACAGCACGTCGGCGACCGGGTCGTAGCCGCCCTGGGCGGACCAGCCGCCCTCGCGATTGCCGCGGCACTGGTGCATCGTGACCGTGACGTCTGCCGGCAGGCCAACGAGCACGTCGTTGATGCGCTTCGCATAGTCGACGAGCAGCGTGTCGGGATCATTGCCGAACGACTTCACCGTCGCGCGGTATTTGGGATCGCAGAGGAATGCGATGCTGGTGTCGTCGAGCTGGATGTAGCGCGCGCCGCGTTGGACCAGCGCCGCAAGCTCCTGGCGGTAGGCGGCGGTAAGGTCGTGCCAGAACGCGTCGAGGTCCTTGTAGTGGCCCTCGCGGATGCCCTTGTCGCCGCCGCCATACATGTGGAGGAGGATCGGGGCCGGGATCGTCACCTTCGGCACGGCCTTGGTGTGCGCCTTCAGGAACTGGTAGGCGCGCACTAAGGC
>SBBV01000157.1 GCA_005240015.1 Candidatus Odyssella thessalonicensis
CTGGTATATCGCGGGCCGCGCGCCGGTCAACGAGCGCGCCGACGGCTGCCCGTTCGATGCCGCCGAGATCGCGGCCGCGGCGCGGCGACTCGGCTTCTAGGCAGAAAAGAGGTCGGGCGCCGCCACAGCCGTGCCACATCTCGGCCTCACACTGGTGTGGTTGGACGAGGGGATGCCCTTGTAGTTGAATCGCCCGACGGCGCCGCGTCATCGCGAAACATCGCAGCGCGCCGTCGCTCACGCATCGAAGTCAGGGAGCAAGGTCGCCTATGCGTTGGTTGAAGCGGATCGTCGTCGGCACGCTGTCGGTCATCCTGGTTCTGGTGGCGCTCGCGCTGATCGTCCCGTTCCTGATCCCGACCTCCGCCTACAAGGATCAGATCGAGACGCGCGTCAAAGCCGCGACCGGGCGCGACCTGAAGCTCGGCGGCGAACTGAAGTTCTCGATCCTGCCCAGCATCCAGCTGTCCGCGCGCGATGTCGCGTTCAGCAACCGCCCCGGTGCTGCGCGCAAGGAGATGGTGAAGCTCAAGGGCATCGATCTGAAGCTGAGGCTGGGGCCGCTGTTCAGCGGCCGCTTCGAGGTCGAGGCGCTCGAGCTCATCGAGCCCGATCTCGTGCTCGAGGTCGACAAGGACGGCAAGGCCAACTGGCAATTCGACACGGTCGCGGGCGCGCCGCCGCCGGCGCCGTCGAGCGCCCCCAAGTCCCGCGAGTCGGCGGCGAAGCCGGCAGCGGGACCCACCGACATCCTGGCGAGCCTCCAGATCGAGACGTTGCGCATCCAGCGCGGCAACGTGATCTACGCCGACGTGCGCAGCGGCGCGCGCTACGAGGTCGCGAAGGTCAACGTCGAGATCTCGATGCCGGGCGGATCGCGCCCGTTCCGCTTCGCGGGCGACACCGAGTACAAGGGCAAACGCATCACGTTCAAGAGCGAGGTGAAGTCGCTCGACGACGTGGCGAAGGGCCAGTCGTCGCCGTTCAGCTTCGATCTCGTTCTCGATCTCGCCAAGCTCTCGCTCGCCGGCACGCTGCATGCGGGGGCCGCGCCAAAGGTGACCGGCGCGCTCAAGGTCGACGTCCCGTCGCTCAAGGCGCTGCTCGCCTGGCTCGGCAACGCGGTGCCGCAAGCCGACATCTTCGGCCCGATCACGCTCGCGGCGAACGTCGCCGCCACGCAGGGCGGCGTGACTCTCTCCGAGATCGACACCAAGCTCTTCAAGGGCACGGCCAAAGGCCGCATCGCGGTCACGACTCCGGGCGGGCGGCTCGCCGTCGCCGCCGATGTGCAATTGCGCGGCCTCGACGGCCATGCGCTGCTCGTGGCCGTGGGCGCCACCGACCGCATCGCCGGCACGCTCAACGCCAACGCCGACCTCACCGGGACCGGCGCCGACGGCAAGGCGATCCAGAACAGCCTCGCCGGCACCGCGAACTTCCAGTTCATGAACGGCGCGCTGCGCGGCTACAACCTCGCCGGCATGTTCCGCGCCATCGGCGACATCAAGAACCCGCTCGAAGTCGTCCAGCAGGTCAAGAAGGCGGTCGAGTCGCTGAACAAGTACGATCCCGACCAGAAGACCGATTTCAGCGAGCTCTCGGCCTCGTTCCGCGCCACCAACGGCGTGTTCGCCACCAACGATTTGCGGATGGCCGCGCCGCTGATCCGCGTCGAGGGGCGCGGCACGATCTCGCTGCCGGCGAGCGCCCTCGACATGGCGCTCCTGGTCAAGGCAGTGCCGACGTTGCAGGGCCAGGGCAGCCAGTTTGCCAAGCTCGGCATCCCGATCCCGCTGCGCGTGAAGGGGCCGTTCACGAATGTCAGCTGGGGTCTCGACGAGAAGGCGCTGGGCGACGAGATCCGCAAGAAGGCGCCCGATCTCATCAAGCAGCAGATCCTCGAGAAGCCCGGCGAACTCTTCAAGAAGCCCGGCGACATCATCAAGAAGCCCGGCGGCATCCCGGATCTCTTCCGGCGCTAGCCGGCGCCGTTGGCGGCGGCAACGAGACGCTTCGCTGCGCCCAGGCGCAGGGATGCAAGGGCTAAGAACGCGCGACGCGCAGGATTGCCGAGGTCCAATCGACGATGTCGAGCAGGCGCGCGGCGTAGTGATCGCGGACGGAAAACCGGATCTCGCCGCCGGTGAGCGAGGATTCCAGCGCGTCGATGAGGCGGTGGAGGCGGCGCTGGTGCAGGCCGAGCGCGCGCTGCACCGGATCCGCCACCACGCCGCTGAAGGCGGTGAGCGCCGCGAGCGGAAGCAGCATGCCGGCGAAGACGCCGGCATAGAGCAGCGGCGGCGTCGAGGCGGCGAACAGCGAGTAGTAGATCTTGCCGAGCCAGGGGCCGAGCGCGAAGCCCGAGACGGCGCTCTTGTGCGCGATCGTCGTCGCCAGCATCGCGCTCAGCGTGGTCATGCCGGGCGTGAACTGCTGATACCCGGCGAAGCCCGCCGCGGCGGCGAACAGCGACGAGGTCATGTCGGCGGCGGCGGCCCGGCTGCCGACATAGACTGCCATCGCCTCGACGAGGCGCCTGCGAAATGCGGCATCGTCGCTGCGCCGTCCAATTGCGGCGAGCGCCTCGGCGAAATGCGCGATGAGGCGCGCATCGGCGAGGACGGTCTCGACCAGCGCATCGCGTTCAGAGCGCCGCGGGCGGCGGTGGCGCTCGGCATGGGGCAGCGCCAGGAGCTCGGTCATGACGCGCCACTGCACCTCGCGGCCGACATCGGTGTCGAAGAAGAGATTGCGTCCGCGCAGCCACTCCGCGGCCGTCTCGGCCCCCGCGAGCCTGAGGCCCGCCGCCGCGGCGCTCTTGCCCAGCGTCGCGAAACCCATCGCGATGTTGGCGGGCGCGCGCAGCAGGTCGTAGCCGAGCGCTGCCTTGTGCAGCGCCAGTGCGCCGCGCCAGCCGAACGTGCGGTCGACGAACGCCGGCACCAGCGCGTGGCGCTCGGCGATGTAGCGCCGGATGCCGCCCGAAACGATGGCGCGCGCCGTCGCGCGGTCGAGCGGGACGCTGGGCAGGCCGAGGTCGGGGACTATTTCCGCTTGGGCGGTGTTGCTCATGGCGCGAGAGATTGGCCGCGACTTGTGTCAAACTGAGGGCGCGAGCATGGAGACGAGGCGGGCATGAGCTATCGCGCGCTCACGCGGTTGGCGCTGGTGTTGGCGGCGCTGCTGGTGTTTGCCGGCGCGGCTTCGGCCGAGGCGCTGCGCAACTGGCGGCTTTCGTTCGAGGTGCTGTCGTCCCAGCACGCGCAGCCGCCCGAAGGGCGCAAGGCGAGCTACGACGAGAAGGACGCGCTCACGCGCGCCGCGCTCGCTGAGATCGTGCCGCATGTCTGGACCACGCTCGGCGCGGTCGCGACGCGCGCGCGCTCGCGCGTGCAGGCGGGTGGCTACGGCACCGAGGTCAATCCGGCGATCCACAGCAATCTGCAGACCACCGAAGCCGAGGCGCGCCGGCTCGCCGCGGCGCTGGGCTTCGTGTTCCGGCAATATGCGGTGATCATGTACGACCTCAGGGCCGAGCAGAGCGATCTGCGCCAAGTCTCGGTGCGCTTCCCGCGCCGCTCGCTCACCCCGGCCATCGCCGAGCGCTTCTTCGGCCTCGCGCGGCGCCAGCTCAACAGCGACAAGCTCGGCTTCAGCGCCACGTTCTCGCGCATGATCTTCATCAACATCAGCACCGGCCTCAGCGACGAGGCGCTGGCCGACGGCCTCGCGCGCGCCGCGAAGGAATGGCCGGAGCCCACGATCAAGATCGAGCCGCCCAAGCCGGTGCGCGCGTTCTTGATCGAAAACGACTGGGGCAAGGCCAAGGCCGGCGAGGACTATGTGCGCCACTTCGGGCCCAACGGGCCGCGCCTCGCCGCGGCGCTCGAGGTGCTGCAGCGCCGCCACGACGGCCGCGTGCGCCGCTGGGTGGCCTTCCTGCAGCCGCCCCGCCCGGCGCCCGGACCGCGCGCGGCGCCTCCGCCTCCGTCCGCGCAGCCGCGGCCGTAGGGCTAGGGCCCCGATCAAGTTTGTCGTTCCCGCGAAGGCCGAGGGGCCGTCCGGGAAAATGGCGTTGCTGGCCGGAGGCATGCGGCAGAACTCAGCCATTGGCTTTGTCGCCGGTTTCGAGACCGAAAAACACGTGTCGTCCCCGCGAAAGCGGGGACCCCTGCCTCCACCGACGTGTGCTCCTCGCGAATGCACGTCGCGCGGCACCGCTGCTTGGATCCCCGCTTTCGCGTCGCTTTCGCGGGGACGACAAGGGTTGGTGCCTGGCAGCTTCCCTGGACAGCCCTGGGCTTTTCGCGGGGACGGCAAGTCTGGGAGCCCTTTGCGTCCGGCGTCACGCCTTCTCCCGCACGCGCGCGACACCGGCCGCGCCGAGATCGTGCGCGCCGCGCTCGAATCGGCCTGCTATCAGACGCGTGATCTGGTTGAAGCCATGCGCGGCGGCGCGAC
>SBBV01000149.1 GCA_005240015.1 Candidatus Odyssella thessalonicensis
GCCCTATGCGCCCGAGCACAGCATGCGCGAGTGGCTCATCCACGATCTGCTCGACGCCTGGATGGCCCCAAAGCGCGCCTATCTGCTCTCGCACGCCGGCGAAATCGGCGTGAACCCCGACCAGCGCATGGAGGAGGACGCGCGCGGCCTCGTCGACCTCACTTGCTCGCTCGCGTTCGGATTGCTGCAGGCGACACTGCTGCTCGTCACCTTCGTCGGCGTGCTGTGGGGCCTGTCGAGCCAGGTCGTGTTCTCGATCGACAAGCAGAGCTTCACGGTGCCGGGGTACATGGTGTGGTGCGCGCTGCTCTACGCCGCCGCCGGCTCCTGGCTCACCTGGCTCGTTGGCCGGCCGCTGATCCGGCTCCACGCCGAACGCTGCGCGCGCGACGCGGATCTCCGCTTCTCGCTGATGCGCGCCCACGAATCGGCCGAGGCGATCGCGCTCCAGGGCGGCGAGCGGGGCGAGCGGACGATCTTGAACGGCCGCGTCGACCGCGTGGTCGGGATCGGCCGCGAGATCGCGCGCGGCGTGGCGCGGCTCACCTGGGTCACGTCCGGCTATGGCTGGCTCGCGCTGATCGTGCCGGTGGTGGTGGCCTCGCCCGGCTATTTCGGCGGCGCCATGACCCTGGGCGGCCTCATGATGGTGGTGGGCGCCTTCAACCAGGTCCAGCAATCGCTGCGCTGGTTCGTCGACCACTTCGCCAGCATCGCCACGTGGCGCGCCACGCTGTTGCGCGTGATGGCGTTCCGCGATGCGCTGAAGCAGATGGCGGCGCCGGCCGACACGCCGGGCGGCGTCATCACGATCGACGCGCATCCCGAGGGCAAGCTCGCCTTCAAGGCGCTGAGCCTGGCGCTCGGCGACGGCCGCGCCGAGTTCGACGCGCCGGTCGTGGACGTGGGCCGCGGCGAGCGCGTGCTGATCGCCAGCGCGAGCGCCGGCGACAAGAGCAAGCTGTTGCGCGCCGTGGCCGGACTTTGGACGCGCGGCGAAGGCACGATCCTGGTGCCGCCGGCGCGCGAGGTGATGTTCGTGCCGGCACGGCCCTACCTCCCGCTCACCACGCTGCGCGACGTCGTCGCCTATCCCGAGCACGGCGCGGATTTCGCGGAGAGCGCGCTGCACGCCGCCCTCGAGCGCACCGGCCTCGCGCATCTCATCCCGCGCCTTGCCGAGCGCGAGCGCTGGGACAAGGTGCTGTCGCCGGAAGAGCAGCAGAGCCTGGCCTGGGCGCGGCTGCTGCTGCATGCGCCGAAATGGGTGTTCTTCGAGGACACGAGCGCGGCGATCAGCGACGGGCATGCGTCCCTGCTGCGCAGCATTTTCAGCCAGGAACTCGCGCACACGGCTGTCGTGGGCTGCGCGGCGAGCCCGGCGCTCGGCGATTTCTATCAGCGCACCGTCGATCTCCGCCGCCGCGGCGCTGACGTCGAGGCGGTTCCGGCGGAGCCGATGCCGGCCGAGCCGCTGTCGCGCCGCCCCGCGCCGGTGACCGAGAGCGTCGCGGCGTAGCCGCGTCCGCCCCATCCGCGCCCGGCTCTTGCGCGCACGGCGCAAGAGGCCGATATGTCGCCGATCATGACCGAACGGATGCGCGGGCTCGACGACGCTCAGCTGCTCGATGCAGTGCAGCGGCAGACGCTGCGCTATTTCTGGGACTTCGCGCATCCCGCTTCGGGCCTGGCGCGCGAGCGCAGCAACGTCGCCCGCGATTACGGGCTCGAGACCGTCACGACCGGCGGCTCGGGTATGGGCGTGATGGCGATCGTCGCCGGCGTCGAGCGCGGCTGGGTACCACGCGCCGAGGCGGCGCGCCGGCTTTTGCGCTCGGTGCGCTTCCTCGCCAAGGCCAGCGCCTATCACGGCGTCTTCCCGCATTTCCTCGACGGCGAGAGCGGGCGCACGATCCCGTTCTCGCGCAAGGACGACGGCGGCGACATCGTCGAGACCTCGTTCCTGATCGCGGGACTGCTCGCGGCGCGCCAATACTTCGACCGCTCCGATCCCGTCGAGAGCGAGCTGCGCCGGCGCATCAATGCGCTCTGGTCCGAGGTCGAATGGGACTGGCACACGCGCGACGGCTCGGGCGTTCTCTATTGGCACTGGAGCCCGAACAACGGCTGGGCGATGAACCACCAGATCCTCGGCTGGAACGAGTGCCTGATCACCTACGTTCTCGCCGCCTCCTCGCCGCGCTACCCGATCGCGCTCGAGGTCTATCACCGCGGCTGGGCGCGCAACGGCGAGATCACCAACGGCAAGCGCTACTTCGACATCGAGCTGCCGCTGGGACCCGAGTTCGGCGGGCCGCTGTTCTTCGCGCACTACTCGTTCCTGGGCCTCGATCCGCGCGGGCTCAAGGACCGCTACGCCGATTACTGGCAGCAGAACGTGGCGCACACGCTGATCAACCGCGCGCACTGCCTTGCCAATCCCAAGCGCTGTGCCGGCTACGGCGTCGAATGCTGGGGCCTCACCGCTTGCGAAAATGACGAGGGCTACAGCGCGCATGCGCCCGACAACGATCTCGGCGTGATCGCGCCCACGGCGGCGCTCGCCTCGATGCCCTATGCGCCCGAGCACAGCATGCGCGCGCTGCGCCATTTCTACGAGAAGCTCGGCGACAGGATCTGGGGCGAGTACGGCTTCAAGGACTCGTTCAGCCAGAGCCGCGATTGGGTGGCGCCCTCTTATCTCGCGATCGATCAGGGACCGATCGTGGTCATGATCGAGAACTACCGCAGCGGTCTTTTGTGGAAGCTGTTCATGAGCTGCCCCGAGATCCAGAGCGGCTTGAGGAAGCTCGGCTTCTCGAGCCCGCATCTCGCTTGAGGCCGCGGCGATGACGCCGTCCCTCGCCGAGTGGATCGAGCGCCAGGCCGCGCTCTCGGCCGAGAAGATGGCGCCCGCGATCTCGGCGACGGCGCTCAGCTTCCGCCGCCCCGGCTTCGGCCAGACCGTGCGCCCGGCCAAAGGCTCGATCCTCGCCTCGCCCGAGACCGATCTCGGCAGCGGTCCAGATTATTTCTTCCACTGGCTGCGCGATGCCGCGGCGGTGATGGAAGCGATGCGCGTGCTCGCGCGCCGCGCGCGCGATCGGGGCGACTGGATCGCGCGCTTCGAGGATTGCGTGCGTTTCAGCCTCGGGCTCGGCCGCATTTGCGGCGAGGGCTTCCTGCGCAACGGCGATTTTCGGAAGAGCGTGGCACCCGAGTTCCTGAAGTTCGTACGCGCCGATGAGGAGATCGCGGCCCTCGAGGGTCCGCGTGTGCTCGACGACGTGCGCTATAACGCCGACGGCACGCTCGACTTCATCAAATGGTCGCGCCCGCAGCACGACGGCGCCGCGCTCGAGGCGCTGGTGGCGATGCGCTTTTGGCGCGACGGCCTTTCCAGCGGGCCGGAGGCGCGCGCGCAGCTGGCCGAGCTGATCCGC
>SBBV01000537.1 GCA_005240015.1 Candidatus Odyssella thessalonicensis
CACGGCGGGCGGCGTCTCGTGCCGCACCGACACTTCCTCGCAGACGCCGCGCGAAAGTGCTGCACGCGCCTCGGCGGCGCGGTCGATGAGGAGTTTCCGGTCGAGGATCGAGACCCGCGCCTTGAGCCGAGGCCAGAAGCCGCGCGCGCGCTCGGGGCTGGCCGCGATCACGTCCTCGAGGACGCGCAGCGATTGCGGCGACAGCGGAACTTCGCGCACGGACAGCAAGATGCAGGCTCCCGGGACCCGGCTCGGTCCAGGTTCCGGCAAATTCGTTAGTGAACGGTAAGCGGCCGCCGCGCCCGGCGCTGAAACCTTTCTTTTGAAAGCGCGTTTTGGCTTGCAGCGCAGAGCTTCCCACGGCGCTGCGCTGCTAGCGATTCGAGGACATCATGAAACCCACCAGCCTCCTCCGCCGGGCTGCCCCAGCCGGGGCACTGGCCGCGATCCTGTTCTCCCTGGCGGTGCCGCTCGCGGCGCAGCCCGCCCCGGTCCAGCGCGGCCCGGTCTATTCGGGCCTGGACTGCGCGCGCTGCACGCTCGGCGCCACGTATTGCGTGATCAATCCGTTCCGCTTCGAATATGCGTGCGCGCCGACCGGCACCTATGCTTGCGTCGGCGCCGCGCGCACCGGCTGGTGCCCCTACGGCACGACCTGCTGGGACGGCGTCTGCCGCTAAAAGGGGTCTGACCCCTTTTTTCGGAAGTCGATCAGATAGATAAACCGGAGCATCGGGAAGGGGTCTGACCCCTGGAAAAGGGGTCTGACCCCTTTTTCGCCCATGGATTCCGATCTTGACCGCGCCCAGGTGAAGCGCCTGCGCGCCGCGATCCGCGCGCATCGCGATCCCTGCCGAGATCGCCGTGCCGCCGTGGCCGCAATTCCCGCGCGGCTGCATCAAGTACCGCGAGTCGCTCGAGCGCGAGCTGCCGGGCGCGCCGGTGCACGCCGCCGAATACGAATAAGAGCCCGCGATTTTCTGTCGGGGCAACAGCCGCGCCTCGCGCTCCGGCGTGCGGCCATCGTGACTCTTTGCCCCTTTGCCCGCTATGAGAGCCGCTGTCATTCTCACCGGACCGGCGCGGGGCGGGGCCCCTCCCGCCGGCAGCGGACAACGATAATCTCGGGAGAAACGCGATGTCGGAAAACGTCTATCCGGTTCCTGATTCCTGGCGCGGCAAGGCCTGGATCGACGCGAAGAAGTACGACGAGCTGTATCAGCGCTCGGTCAAGGATCCCGCCGGCTTCTGGGCCGAGCAGGCCAAGCGCATCGACTGGATCAAGGCCCCAACCAAGATCAAGGATTCGAGCTTCACCGGCGACATCCACATCCGCTGGTTCGAGGACGGCCTCTTGAACGCCTCGCTCAACTGCCTCGACCGCCACCTGCCCAAGCGCGCGAACCAGACGGCGATCCTCTGGGAGGGCGACGACCCCAAGGAGAGCCGGCACATCACCTATAGGGAGCTGCACGAGACGGTCTGCCGCCTCGCCAACGGCCTGAAGTCGCTCGGCGTCAAGAAGGGCGACCGCGTCACGATCTATCTGCCGATGGTGCCCGAGATCGCGGCCGCGATGCTGGCCTGCGCGCGCATCGGCGCGATCCACTCGGTCGTCTTCGGCGGCTTCTCGCCCGATTCGCTCGTGGGCCGCATCCAGGACTGCGACAGCAACATCGTCATCACCGCCGACGAAGGCGTGCGCGGCGGCAGGAAGGTCCCGCTCAAGGCGAACACCGACGAGGCGCTCAAGAAATGCCCGACGGTGACGCACTGCATCGTGCTGAAGCGCACCGGCGGCCAGATCGGCTGGGTGCAGGGCCGCGACGTGTGGTGGGACGAGCTCGTCGACAAGCAGGCGGCCGAATGCAAGGCCGAGCCGATGAACGCCGAGGATCCGCTGTTCATCCTCTACACCTCGGGCTCGACCGGCAAACCCAAGGGCGTGCTGCACACCACCGGCGGCTATCTCGTCTACACCTCGCTCACGCATCAGCACGTGTTCGACTATCACGAGGGCGACATCTACTGGTGCACGGCCGACGTCGGCTGGGTCACCGGCCACAGCTACATCGTCTACGGGCCGCTCGCGAACGGCGCCGTCACGGTGATGTTCGAAGGCGTGCCTAATTACCCAACGGCGTCGCGCTTCTGGGAAGTGTGCGACAAGCACAAGGTCAACGTGATCTACACCGCGCCCACGGCGATCCGCGCGCTGATGCGCGAGGGCGAGGAGCCGGTGAAGCGCACCAGCCGCAAATCGATTCGCCTGCTCGGCACGGTCGGCGAGCCGATCAATCCCGAGGCGTGGGAGTGGTATCACCGCGTCGTCGGCGAGCGGCGCTGCCCGATCGTCGACACCTGGTGGCAGACCGAGACCGGCGGCATCCTGATCACGCCGCTGCCCGGCGCCACCACCTTGAAGCCGGGCTCGGCGACCAAGCCCTATTTCGGCGTGAAGCCGGTGGTCGTCGACGGCAACGGCAAGCCGCTCGAAGGCGCCGGCAAGGGCAATCTCTGCATCGCCGATTCCTGGCCCGGCATGATGCGCACCGTGTTCCGCGATCACGCGCGCTTCCAGCAGACCTATTTCTCGACCTACAAGGGCCTCTACTTCACCGGCGACGGCTGCCGGCGCGACGAGGACGGCTATTACTGGATCACGGGCCGCGTCGACGACGTCATCAACGTCGCCGGCCACCGCCTCGGCACGGCCGAGGTTGAGAGCGCGCTCGTGGCGCACCCCAAGGTCGCCGAGTCGGCCGTGGTCGGCTTCCCGCACGAGATCAAGGGCCAGGGCATCTACGCCTATGTGACGTTGAAGGCCGGCGTCGAGCCCTCCGACGGTTTGCGCCAGGAGCTCGTGCAGTGGGTCAGGAAGGAGATCAGCCCGATCGCGAGCCCCGACGTCATCCAATGGGCGCCGGGCCTGCCCAAGACGCGCTCGGGCAAGATCATGCGCCGCATCTTGCGCAAGATCGCCGAAAATGATGTCTCCAACCTCGGCGATACGTCGACGCTGGCAGATCCGGCCGTGGTCGATGATCTCTTGAAGCACCGGGCGAAGTGACGGCGTCGGAGCACACAGTGAATGAAGCAAAGGGCGCGCGCATCAACTTCCCTCCCCCGCGAATGGCGGGGGAGGTGGCCCGCGCGCTCTTCGCGCGCGGGCC
>SBBV01000482.1 GCA_005240015.1 Candidatus Odyssella thessalonicensis
CGCTGCTCGGAACACCCACCGCGGGCCCGATCGCCGACAACCTCGACACGGCGGAGTGGAAGAAGTTCGTGGCCGACTACAAGGCCACGTTCAAGGATGGCTTCCCGAGCCCCTCGCTGTTCGCCTGGGCGTACTACGTGAACATGAAGGCGGCGCTCGAGGCCCTCGAGGCGGTGAAGGGCGATCTCTCTGACGGCCAGAAGAAGTATCGCGAGGCGCTGGCCAAGCTCGAGCTGAAGGGCCCGACCGGCACGATCAAGCTCGACACGAATCGCCAGGCGATCGGCACGACCTTCATCACCGAAGTCGCCAAGGACGAGAAGGGCGTCTTCTACAACAAGGTCGTGTCCACGGTGCCGAACGTGAACCAGTACCTCGGCATGGCCAAAGCCGATTTCGAGAAGATGGGCCTCGGCTCGCGCGACGTGCCGCACTGCCCCTAAGGGCGAAGAAGCGCGGGGGCGGGCTCGCCCGCTCCCGCGCGCCTCCTCATCGGCCATGGATTCGATCGCAGAAAGAACTTCGGGTCGGGCGCGCATCGGCGCCGGCAACGCGCTCGAGCTCGAAAATGTCTCGCGCACGTTCGGCGCGCTGCGCGCGATCGACGGCATTTCGCTTGCCGTCGGCGTCGGCGAGCGCCACGCGCTGCTCGGCGCCAACGGCGCGGGTAAGACGACGCTGTTCAACGCCGTCACCGGCGATTTCCCCGCCACCGAAGGCCGCGTGCGCTTCTTCGGCGAGGACATCACCGACTGGCCGCCGCACGAGCGCATCCGCATGGGCTTGCGCCGCACCTATCAGGCCTCGCTGCTGTTCCGGAACCTGAGCGTGCGCGACAATGTGTTCCTTGCCGTGCGCGGCGTCTCGCGCCGGCGCTTTTCGCCGTTTCGCGTGCGCGGATCGCACTCCACGCGCCGCGCCGCGGAAGAGCTCGTCGACTATGTGCGGCTCACGCCGCTCGCTGATCTTCCTGTCGCCGAGCTCGCGCACGGCCAGCAGCGCCAGCTCGAGATCGGCATGGCGCTGGCCGGTGCGCCGCGCCTTATCCTCTTCGACGAGCCGGCGGCGGGGCTCTCGCCCGCGGAGCGGCGCGAGCTTGTCGGCATCTTGACGGCGCTGCCGCGCCACATCGGCTACATCATCATTGAGCACGACCTCGACATCGCGCTGCGCGTCGTCGACCACGTCACCGTGATGCACAACGGCAAGGTCTTCAAGCAGGGCTCGCCCGCGGAGATCGAGGCCGATCCCGAGGTGCAGGACATCTATCTCGGGGGCAAGCATGAATGACCGCACGCCATCCGGCTGGATGCGAACCGGCGGCGCCGCGCTCGAGGTGCGCGATCTCCACGTCTACTACGGCCGCGCGCATGCGTTGCAGGGTGTGACGCTCCGGCTCGATCGCGGCGTGCTCGCCGTGGTCGGCCGCAACGGCATGGGCAAGACCACGCTGTGCAACGCGATCATGGGCCTGGTGCCGGCGGCGAGCGGCAGCATCCGCGCGCATGGCGAGGAGCTGGTCGGTCGCGCGCCGCATGCGATCGCCGGGCTCGGCATCGGCTACGTGCCGCAAGGGCGGCGCGTGTGGCCCTCGCTCTCGGTCGACGAGCATCTCCGCCTCGCCGCGCGGACGAACCGCGGCACCTGGACGGTCGAGCGCATCTACGAGACGTTTCCGCGCCTCGCCGAGCGGAAGCGCAACGGCGCGGCGCAGCTTTCGGGCGGCGAGCAGCAGATGCTCGCGATCAGCCGGGCCCTTCTCGCCAATCCGCGTCTCCTCATCATGGACGAGCCGACCGAAGGCCTGGCGCCGCTCCTCGTCGAGCAGGTGGCGCTGACCTTGCGCCGGCTCGCCGACGAGGGCGAGATCGCGCTGCTGCTGATCGAGCAGAATTTGGGCGTCGCCGCCGACGTCGCAATCCGCGTCGCCGTGATGGTCAATGGCCGCATCGCGCGCGAGCTCGACGCCGCGGCCCTCGCGGCCGACCAGGAGCTGCAGCAGCGGCTCCTGGGCGTGCGCCGCGCCGAGGACGAAGAGCCGATCCCGCCTGACCGGCCGCTGCCCCAGGCGCTCATGGCCGGCGCCGCGCCGTCGGAGGCGGGCGAAACGGTCGAGGTGTTCCAGGTCCGCCGATCGGTGGCTGCCGCGGCGCCCGAGCTTCCGGCGCCGCCGCCCAATGTGTATTCGATCGCGCGCGCGCCGACGCGCTGGGCGCCGCCGGCGGCCGGCGGCGGCGCCGAAAGCGCGGGCGAGGCAGAACCCGCGGCGGCTGCGCCGGCTCCGACACCGGCGCCGGTTCCGATCGGAGCGCTCGCCGGGCGCGCGGCCTATGTCGTCGGCACCTTCGACACCAAGGGCCGCGAGCTCGCCTTCATCAAGCAGTGCCTCGACAAGCTCGGCTTGCGCACGGTCACCGTCGATCTTGGCACCAGCCGCAAGCCGTCGCCGGCCACGGTCAACGCCGCCGAAGTGGCGCGGCACCATCCGCAAGGCGCCTCCGCCGTGTTCTCGGCCGATCGCGGCAAGGCCGTGGCCGCCATGGCCGAGGCCTTCGAGCGCTTCATCGCCACGCGCCGCGACCTGGGCGGCATCATCTCGGCCGGCGGCTCGGGCGGCACCGCGCTCGCCACGCCGGCGATGCGCCGTCTCGCGATCGGCGTGCCGAAGGTGATGGTCTCGACCGTCGCCTCCGGCGACGTGCACCGCTATGTCGGCCCGTCCGACATCTGCATGATGTATTCGGTCACCGACGTGCAGGGCATCAACCGCATCTCCGAGCAGGTGCTGTCGAACGCCGCGCACGCGCTTGCCGGCATGATGGCGCATCAGCGCCGCGCCAGCACGGTCGAGAAGCCCGCGATTGGCCTCACCATGTTCGGACTCACGACGCCTTGCGTGCAGGCCGTCGTGCGCGCACTCGAGGACCGCTACGACTGCCTCGTCTTCCATGCGACCGGCACCGGCGGCCAGTCGATGGAGAAGCTCGCCGATTCGGGCCTGCTCGCCGGCGTCGTCGACGTGACGACGACCGAAGTCGCCGATCTCCTGATGGGCGGCGTCATGAGCGCAGGTGAGGCGCGCCTCGATGCGATCGCGCGCACGCGCATCCCCTACGTCGGGGCGTGCGGCGCGCTCGACATGGTGAACTTCTGGGCGATGGAGACGGTGCCGGAGCGCTACCGCGGGCGGAAGCTCCATGTGCACAATCCCAACGTCACGCTGATGCGCACGACGCCCGAGGAAAATGCGCGCATGGGCCGCTGGATCGGCGAGAAGCTCAATCGCTGCGACGGCCCGGTGCGCTTCCTCATTCCCGAGAAGGGCGTCTCGGGCATCGATGCGCCGGGTCAGCCGTTCCACGACCCGGCCGCGGACGTGGCCCTCTTCAAGGCGCTCGAGGAAACGGTGCGGCAGACCGACCGCCGCCGGCTCGTCCGCCTCTCGCATCACATCAACGATCCTGCGTTCGCTGCGGCGCTCGTCGCCAACTTCCTCGAAATCGCGCCCGGCACTTCCGCGGCGCGCACGGCCGCGAGGTAGCGATGCCGCGCTTCGAGCGAAAGGCGTTGCTCGAGAGGTTCCGCGGCATGATCGCGCGCGGCGAGCCGATCATCGGCGGCGGCGCCGGCACCGGGCTTTCCGCCAAGTGCGAGGAAGCGGGCGGCATCGACCTCATCGTCATCTACAACTCGGGCCGCTACCGCATGGCGGGGCGCGGCTCGCTCGCCGGCCTGCTCGCCTACGGCAACGCCAACGACATCGTCCTCGAGATGGCGCGCGAGGTGTTGCCGGTGGTGAAGAAGACGCCGGTGCTCGCCGGCGTCAACGGCACCGACCCGTTCATGCTGCGCGATCATTTCCTGCGCCAGCTCAAGGAACTCGGCTTCGCGGGCGTTCAGAACTTCCCGACCGTCGGTCTCATCGACGGCGTCTTCCGCAAGAACCTCGAAGAGACCGGCATGGGCTATGCGCTCGAGATCGAACTGATCCGCGCGGCGCGCGCGCTCGATCTCCTCACCACGCCCTACGTGTTCAACGAGGCCGAGGCCGCGGCCATGGCCGAGGCCGGCGCCGACATCATCGTCTGCCACATGGGTCTCACCACGGGCGGCGCGATCGGTGCCGAGACTGCGCTGAAGCTCGCCGACTGCGTGCCGCTGATCGAGAAATGGTCGGCCGCGGCGCGCAAGGTGAACAAGGACGTGATCGTGCTCTGCCACGGCGGCCCGATTTCCATGCCGGGCGACGCCGCCTACATCCTCGAGCACTGCGGGCACTGCCACGGCTTTTACGGCGCATCGAGCATGGAACGGCTGCCGGTGGAAACCGCGCTCACCGAGCAGACGAAGCAATTCAAGCGTATCGGGAGGCGAACATGAGCGGACAGAGCGTTGCCTGGATCGTCGGCGGCATCGTAATCGCCGCCGCGGTCATCATTCTCATCTTCTACATTCTCTCCTTCCTCTATCGCCGCTCGTCGAAGGACGTGGCGTTCGTGCGCACCGGCTTCGGCGGCCAGAAGGTGGTGTTCAACGGCGGCGCCTTCGTGCTGCCGATCATCCACCAGATCGTGCCGGTCAACATGAACACGATGCGCCTCGCGGTGCAGCGCGGGCGCGAGAGCGCGGTGATCACCAAGGACCGCATGCGCGTCGACGTCGAGGCCGAGTTCTATGTGCGCGTCCAGCCCGAGAGCGAGCAGATCGCGCTCGCGGCGCAGACACTCGGCCAGCGCATCATGCAGCCCGAGAACCTGCGCGAGCTGGTCGAGGGCAAGTTCGTCGATGCGCTGCGCACCGTCGCCGCCGAGATGACGATGGAGGAGCTGCACGAGCGGCGCGGCGAGTACGTGAAGCGAGTCAAGGCCGCCGCGGGCGAATATCTGCTCCCGAACGGGCTCGAGCTCGAGGCCGTCTCTCTGACCCAGCTCGATCAGACCAACATGGACTTCTTCAACCCGTCGAACGCATTCGACGCCGAGGGTCTCACGCGCCTCACCGAGGAGATCGAGCGGCGGAAGAAGATCCGCAACGACATCGAGCAGGACACGATGATCCAGATCCGCAACAAGAATCTGGAGGCCGAGCGGCTTTCGCTCGAGATCGAGCGCGACAGCGAATATGCGCGCATCGAAAGCGAGCGCCAGATCGAAATCCAAAGGGCCGCGCAGCGCGCCGAGCTCGCGCGCGAGCGCGCGCAGCGCGAGCGCGAGGCGGAGCAGGCGCAGCTCGAGGCGCGCGAGGAGGTCGAGCGGACGCGCATCGCCACCGAACAGCGTCTCGACGAGGAGCGCATCGCGCGCGAGCGCGAGACGCAGCAGCTCGAGATCGAGCGGCGGAAGGCGCTCGAGCTGGCCGAGCAGGAGCGCACGATCGCGATCGCCGAAAAATCCAAGGCGCAGTCCGAGGCGCAGGTGCTGGCCGACACCGCGCGTGCCAAGGCGGTCGCCGCCGAGGAGAAGGTGTTCTCGGCGCGCGAGATGGAGCAGGCCGAGCGGAAGAAGCAGATCGAGCTGATCGCGGCGGCGCAGGAGGCCGAGCGCGAGGCCGTGCAGATGCGCGTCTCGGCCCAGGCCGAGAAGACCGCGGCGCTCGACCGCGCCGAGGCGCGGCGGCTCATGGCCGAAGGCGAGGCCGAAGCCGAGAAGATCCGCGTGCTCGCGGCCAAGCTGCGCTACGAGATCGAGGCCGAGGGCGCCCGGCTGATGAACGAGGCGCAGAACATGCTCGAGCCCGATGCGCGCGTCTCGGCGCTGCGCATGCGCGTGATCGAGAAGCTCGAATCGATCATCCGCGAGAGTGTCAAGCCGCTCGAGAAGATCGAGGGCATCAAGATCCTGCAAGTGAACGGGCTCGGCGGGACGGGTGCGGGCGGCGACGGCGGCGGCAATGTCACCGACGAAGTGCTCAACAGCGCGCTGCGCTACCGGATCCAGGCGCCGCTCATCGACCAGGTGCTGAAGGAGATCGGCATCCAGGGCGGCGGCGACGTCGCGCGCTTCACCGACAACCTGATGCAGCTGCGCCGCGCCGATCTCCGCCGGGCGGGCGAGGAGCGGAAGGGCCGGCGCGAGGAAGGAGGCGAGAAATCCTGATGCCGCGCGTCTACGTCTCTTCGGTCATCGACGCCAGCGCCGATCGCGTCTGGTCGATCGTCCGCGACTTCAACGGCCTGCCGCGCTGGATGCCGGTGGTCGCCAGCAGCCGCATCGAGGGCGGGCAGCCTTCCGACAAGGTGGGCTGCATCCGCAATTTCAACCTCAAAAACGGCGGCAACATCCGCGAGCAGCTGCTCTCGCTCTCGGACTACGACTACACCTGCAGCTACGCGATTCTGGAATCGCCGATGGGCGTGCGCGACTACACCGCCACCCTGAAGCTCACGCCCATCACCGACGGCGACCGCACCTTCGCCGAGTGGACCGCCGAGTTCGATTGCGAGCCCGTGCGCGAGCAGGAGCTTGTCGACCAGATCGGCATGGGCGTGTTCCAGGCCGGCTTCGACAATTTGAAACGCCAGGCGGGCAGGCGGTAGCGATGGTCGATGGAGTTAGGCCCGGCGAATGCGACGTAGGGGCGCGCTGCGCGCGCCCTCTTTCCGCCGGAACTGAGTTCGGAGCGAAGCGCGGTCCTCGCCACAATTTCCGACGCCCCTGCGGTGGGGGCAGGGCGCGCGCAGCGCGCCCCTACGCGCCCGATGCTCTACCTCATCGCTAAATCATGGTCGCCGTCGTCCGCAGCACGATCATCAATGCGCCCATCGACGAGGTGTGGGCGTTCCTGCGCGACTTCAATGCGCACGACCAGTGGCATCCGGCCGTGGCCGGGAGCCACATCGAGGACGGCAAGGCGCCGGACCAGGTCGGCTGTGTGCGCAACTTCCGCCTCGTCGACGGCGCGCAGCTGCGCGAGCAGCTGCTGGCGCTCGACGACCGCAATCGGACCTTCACCTACTGCATCCTCGATTCCCCGATCCCGCTGGTAGGGTATGTCGCGACCGTCACCTTGAAGCCGGTCACCGACGGCAACCGAACTTTTTGGCATTGGCGCTCCACGTTCAATCCGCCGCCCGCGCGCGCAGCCGAACTCGCGCGCATGGTGGGC
>SBBV01000047.1 GCA_005240015.1 Candidatus Odyssella thessalonicensis
ACCAGCGCGTGATCGTAGCCGCCCATCTCGCGAAGGCGGCGCGCCACCGCGGCGCTCAGGGCGGTGCGCGATCACGCCGGCATCGATGCGACCGCGACCACGGTGGCGCGCCGCCTTCGCGAGATGGGCGGCTACGATCACGCGCTGGTGCTGCGCTTCGACGAACAAGGCCATGGCGAAGTGATTGCCGAGAGCAAGGCGCCGGGTTCGGGCGCGTCGCTGCTGGGCCTTCACCTGGTTGCCGACGAAGTGCCTGCCACGGCGCGCGCGCTCGCGCTCCAGAATCCCATCCGCATGATCCACGATCTGGCTGCCTCACCGGTGCCCATCGTGCCGGCAACCGCCTCCTCCGAAGAGCCGCTCGACCTCAGCGAAGCGATCCTGCGCGCGGCGCCGCCGGCGCAAGTTCAGCTTCTGGCCGGGACAGGCGCGCGCGCCGCACTCATCATGTCGCTGGTGCGCGACCGGCACCTCTGGGGATTGATCGTCTTTCTCCACCGCACACCACGCCGACTTTCGCTTCCGCACCGCTCGACGCTGCAGCTCATGGCCGATGCGATCGCGGTGCGCCTGGCCGCGGCGGAGAATCAGGAGCGCGAGCGCGAGCTTGCACGCCGCCGCCGCGCGCTGACAACGCTCGCCGACGCGTTCGAGCGCGAGGCCGCGGAAAGCGCGGGCGCGATCCTGCGCCGCCACGGCCGCGTCCTGCTGCGCATCGCCGGGGCATCGGGCGCTTGGTGCCACCTGCCCGATGCCGATTTTGGGCTTGGCCAGGTGCCCGCGCCGGAGATCGCCCGGCGCATCGCCGCCCTCTGCCGCGTGCGCGCGGGCAGCGGCGTCTTCGCCACCGACCACCTCGCGAGCCTCGAGCCCTCGCTCGCCGATGCCGCGGCCCTCGCCGCCGGCGCGCTGTTCGTGGCGCTGCCCCGTTCGCGCGGGGCGCTGGTGCTTCTGCGCGAGCAAGCGTCTCTGCCGCGGGTGCGCGAGGCGCAGCAACCGGGCTGCGTCGGCCTGCGCCATGCGGCCTGGCGGGAGGCGCGCACGCACCACAGCGATCCCTGGAGCGCGGTCGACCTCGCGATGGCGCCGGAGATCGCCGCCATCGTCGACGAACTGGCGCCGCGCATCGCGGACCGCCGCAACGTGCATCGCGTGCTGCAGAACGAGGCGAAGCTCCGGGCGATTCTCGATGCGACCCAGGACGGCCTGGTCGTCATCGACCGCACCGGTACGGTTCTCGATTTCAGCCCCGGCGCCGAGCGCTTGTTCCGCTACGCCGCCGCCGAAATCGTCGGCCAGTCCGTCGAGCGGTTGATTCCCGAGAACCTGCGCGGGCGGCATCGCGCCGGCCTCGCGCGCGCGACCTATGCGCTGCACGCGCGAATCATGGGCGGCGACGGCCAGCTCCTGGGCCTGCGCAAGGACGGCACGACGTTTCCGTTCGAGCTCACGCTCACCTCGCTCGTGTTGGGCGGCGAGACGCTGTTCATCGGCGCGCTGCGCGACATCACCGAGCGGCTTGCCGGCGATCAGCGCGACCGCTTCTGGTTCGAGCAGTCCTCGGTCGGCTATTCCGTTTCCGAGCCGACCGGGCAGCGGCGGCTGCGCGTCAATCCGGCCTTGTGCCGGATGCTCGGCTACAGCGAGCGCGAGCTCCTGTCGATGAACGTGCTCGATACCACGCATCCGGACGACGTTAGGGCCGTGGCCGAATGGCGCGCGCAGGTGCGCGCCGGCAGCAACAAGCCATACCGCACGCTGCAGCGATTCATCCGCAAGGACGGCAAGATCATCTGGGGCCGCGTCACGGCGTCGCCGATCCGCGCGCCGGGCTCGGGGCTGGTCGAGATCGTGTCCGAGGTGGTCGAGATCACCGACCTCATGGAGGCGGACGCGAATCTGCGTGCCGCGCTCACGCGCGCCGAGGCGGCGAGCGCCGCCAAGTCGCAATTCCTCGCCACGATGAGCCACGAGCTGCGCACGCCGCTCAATGCCATCATCGGGCTTTCGGAGATGATGACGAGCGAAGTGATGGGCCCGCTCGGCAACGCGCACTATGCCAATTACGTGCGCGACATTCATCGCGCCGGGCGCCATCTGCTCGATCTCGTCACCGACGTGCTCGATACGAGCCGCATCGAGGCGGGCGGCTATCGCCTGGTTCTGGCACCGCTGGACGCGAGCGGCGTAATTGCCGAGACGCATCGCCTCGTGGCGCCGCTGGCGGCCGAGCGCGGCGTCCGCATCAAGCAGGACATCGCGGCGAACTTGCCGCCGATCCAGGGCGACCGTCGCGCGCTCAAGCAGATCCTGATCAACGTGATGTCGAACGCGGTCAAGTATACGCCGCAGCACGGCTCGGTTGCGATCGAGGCCCGGGCGGAGGACGACCGGGTCGCGATCGTCGTGACCGATACCGGCCGCGGCATTCGGCCCGAAGACATTCCCCACGTGACCGAGCCGTTCTATCGCGGCGGCGACGTCTATACGCGCGGCGCCACGGGCGGCGCCGGGCTCGGCCTCGCCATCGCCAGCGGCCTCGTCGAAGCGCATGGCGGCTCTCTCGCAATCGCGAGCAAGGTGGGCGAGGGCACGGCGGTTACGATGAGGTTCCCGGTCGCGTCCTCAGCGCCTTGACGAGCGCGCGGCCGCTCTGCATTTCTTTGCGAAAATGCCGAGGAGGACCGCCGCGATGGTCAAGGTGCAGGACATCATCTACGTCGCCCACCGCGTTCCCGACCTGGATCGCATGGAGGCGTTTCTCACCGATTTCGGCATGATCCGGGCCGAGCGCACGCCCGATCGCCTGTTCATGCGGGGGGCCGGCACGCGCCCCTTCATCCACATGACCGAGAGGGGCGAACCGGGCTTCGTCTCCTGCGGCTTCGCCGCTTCCTCGATGGCCGATCTCGAGAAGCTCGCCGGCAAGAACGGTGCATCCGGATTTGAGACGCTGGACGGACCGGGCGGCGGCAAGCGCGTCAGGCTCGAGGGGCCCGACGGATTCCGTGTCGACGTCTGCTACGGCATGGGCACCGTACCCGAACTGCCGATTCGCGAGCCGCTCGTGCTCAACTACGCGCGCGACAAGAACCGCTATGGCGGTCTGCAGCGCCCGCAGAAGGAGCCGGCGCGCATCAACAAGATCGGCCACTGCGTCTGGAAGGTCTCGGACGCCGACAAAGCCGTGAAGTGGTTCTGCGACAATCTCGGCATGATGATCACCGATCGCCTCTATGTTCCCGATAACGAGAAGCAGACGCTCGGCACGTTCCTGCGCATGGACCGCGGCCCGGCCTGGACGGATCACCACACGATCCTCTGCCTCAACAGCCCCGACGAGGTGAAGATCCATCACTGCTCGTTCGAGGTGCAAGACTACGACGCGGTCCACATCGGCGGCCAATGGATGGAGGAGAAGGGCTGGAAACGCGAATGGGGCATCGGCCGCCACATCCTCGGCAGCCAGGTGTTCGACTATTGGCGCGATCCCTGGGGCCACATGTTCGAGCACTACGCCGACGGCGACTTGTGCACCGCCACCACCAAGGCCGGCAACTATCCGGGCGTGCCGGAGATGCTCTACCAGTGGGGCCCGCCGGTCTCGCCGACGTTCTTCAATTAGCCGCTCTGCTCACACACCCGGCTTCTTGTAGGCGCCGACACCGACGATGAAATTGCCGACGCGGACGATGTAGCTCGCCTTGGGCTCCATCTTGCGCGTGCAGGGGTTGTACCAGGCGTACTCGACCCAGCCCTTGCCCGCGTCGAGCGCGAGGCGGCGCATGCGCGTGTAGATGCCGCCGCTGGCTCCGTCGTCGGTGCCGTCGGCGACGCCGACGCGGGAGCCCACCGTCTCGGGCCAGCCGCCGCTCGCGCGCAGCGTGCCCTCGAAATCGAACACGAACACGTAGAGATCGCCGGCCACGAAGCCGCCTTGTCGATTCATGAAGCGGGGAAACGCCACGTCGGGGCCGGTTTTGGCGAGAAAGCCGGCGGCGCGCTCGGCCAGCGCCTTCGCGGCCTCGAGCGTCGCGGTCGGGCACGGATCGGATCCGCGCGCCGGCGCCGCCGCGAGCACGAGCAGAAGCAGGAGAACGCCGGTCTTGCGCATGGGTGCCCGCGCCGTTCGATGCCGCATCTTAGCCTAGGCCGCGGGGCGCGGCCAAACGCGCGGGAACAGCGCGCACTCCATGCGGTCGCCGGCGACGAGCCCGTGGCCTTCGATCGGCGGCGAGATTTGACCGACCCGCTCGGCATAACGCGCGTCGGCGCCGAGCCAGCGGGTCGAGTAGGCCCGCCGCCGGCGCGCGAGCGAGGCGTTGCCGGGTGCGCCATGCAGCGTCAAGCCATGAAACGCAATGCAGTCGCCGGGCTCGACCGTCCAGCCGAGCAGCACGTAGCGGTCGCGCGCGGCGTCGATGTCCGGCACCGGCTCGAAGCGCGGATCGGACACGGCGAGGTCGGTCGCGTTCTTGAAAAACCGCGGCTGGAACCAGCGTCCCCAGCGGTGCGAGCCCTTGACGTATTCGACCGAGGTCTCGCGCGCGACCGGATCGAGCGGCAGCCAGAGCGAGACGATCTGATCGCCGTCGACCGGATAGTAGGGCTGGTCGTGATGCCACGGCGTCGGCTCGAGCGTGCCCGGCTCCTTCACCAACAGATGGTCGTGATAGAATGAGATCGTGGGGCTGCCCATAAGCGCCGCCGCGATCGCGGCCGCCGGCGAGTTCAGCGCGAAGTCGCGGCAGGCCGGCCAGCGCCGCCAGAGTTGGAAGTCGACGAAGAACAGGCCTGGATTGCCGGGCGGTGTATTGATGCGCACCATCGGCCCGGGCGCCGCCATGTCGGCCTCGATGTCGCGCGCCAACGCCTCGATCCAGTCGCGGTCGAACAGCCCGCGCAAGCATACGGCGCCATCGGCGCGGTAGCGTTCCACCTCTTCGTCGGTGATGCGCCGCAGCGGTTCGCGATTCATCGGGGCGGCGCGGCAGAAGCCGTCAGTGCAGGCGCGGCGACTTCAGGAAGCTCGCGCGGTCGGCGGTCTTGATCGTGCAGCGGCGCGGCTTGCCGTCGCGCAGGAACGTCATCGGGATTTCCGTGCCCGCCTTGCCGAACGCCCACACCGTGCGCCAAAGATCGGCGAGGTTGCCGACCGGCGCGCCGGCCACATCGATGACGATGTCGCCCGGGCGCACGCCGGCTCGCTCCGCCGGCCCCTTGGCCGCGAGGCCGACCACCAGCAGCCGCTCCTCCGCCTCGGTGGCGTAGAAGCCGAGCCACGGCCGCGCCGGTCGGCAACCTCGCCGATCTTTGGCGCACGGTGTGGGCG
>SBBV01000178.1 GCA_005240015.1 Candidatus Odyssella thessalonicensis
CCAGTGGATTCGCCGCCGCGGCGGCGAATCCACTGGCTGTAGCTTTCGATCACCTGCACCGTGGCGCGCTTGCGCGTGAGCGCCAGCAGCAGCGAGGCCAAGGCCAGCACCGAGACCACGCCGATCGCGAGGTACATCTCGTAGGGGATGCTGGTGGCGCTCCTGCTGCAGGCGGCGCTGTTGCTCTCGAACTTGATCTTCTTGAGCGCCTCCTCGGTGCTCAGGAAGCGGACGAGCGCGCTCACATGCGGCGAATAGTAGACGCCCGAGACCGCGGGCCCGTGCGCCACCGTCTCCCCGCTGTTGCCCTTGGTGAGCTTGAACGTCGACTGCGCGGCGAAGGTGTTGATCGCGACCACCTCGCCGCAATGGTTGAACAAGGGGCCGCCCGAATTGCCGGGATTGAGCGAGGCGGTGTGCTGCACGATCGGCTGCACGGCGCCGTCCTTGGTGCCGCGCGCGCGCTCGGTCTTCGAGACGTCGCCGCGCGTGAACGAGGTTTCGAGCGTGGCGCCGGTGGTGTCGCCGGCCTTGGGAAAGCCGAACGCGAACACCGGCTCGCCCTTCTCGAGCTTCTGCCACGGCGCCGCCGACAGCACGACCGGCGGGCGCTTCAGCTCGGGCACGTGCAGGATCGCGAGATCGAACTCCTTGTTGACCCAGATCTGCGTCGCCTTGAGCTTGCGGTTCCACTCGCCGTCGGGAATGACGATCGCGAGCGCGCTCACGCCGGGCGGCATCTTGCCGGTGACGTCGACGACGTGATGGTTGGTGACGACGTAGCCCTCGTTGTTGAGCACGAAGCCGGTGCCGTGAATGCCGAGGATCTCGCGCCCCTGGTACGAGAAGACGTGCTGGACGCGCACCACGCTGCGGTCGAGCTTCTTCACGTCGAACGCGGCCGCGTCCGCGCCCGCGGCGAGCACGCTCGCAGCGCAGGCGACGCCCAGACAGCGCGAAAGAAGCCTCGAACTCACGGGTGCAACGACGCTCACAAGGGTTGCGGCATCAGAACCGCCCTCGGCTAGCCCGCAATCGAGGCGGGATCATGTCAAAGGCCGATTCCGGGCGCAACGCGCGGTCCCCGGGGCGCTCGGGCCTATTGCGGCTTGGGCTTGGCGTCTTGGCCGGGCCCCTGCTGCGGCGTGTCCGCGGGCTTGTCGGTGTTCACCGGCGGGTCGGTCTTCTTCTTTTCGCCGGGCCCGATGCCGGACTGGCGCGGCGCCGACGGGGCCGGCTGCGCCTGCCGCGGCGGCGGCTGGCGTCGCGGCTGCGCCTCGTTCTTCTCCGGCGGCCCGCCCGGCTGCGGCGTGGCCCGCTGCGGCGGCACGATGCCGCCCTGGTCGGGCTGCGCCGGCGGCGGCTTCGACTGCTCGGGCGATGGTGCGGGCGGATCCTTGGGCGGCTGTGCCGGCGGCGGCGCCTCCCGGCGTTCGGCCGGTTTCGGTTCGACATCCGGCTTCGGCGGCTCGGTCTTGGGCGCTTCCTGTTTCGGCGGGTCGCTGCGCCGTTCCGGCGGCGGCGCTACCGGCGTTTCCTTGGGGCCGACTGCCGGCGATGTCCCGGTGTCGACGCCGGTCCCCTGCTTGTCCCAGGGCTTGTAGACCACGGCAGCCGCGGCGCCGAGCGCCACCACGGTCGCCGCCGCGAAGCCCCAGCGGGTGCCGCGCGCGGCCGGCCGCTTCATGGTGCCGGGCATGCGCGTCGTGCGGGCCTCGCCCTCGAGCGCCGCGCCGATGCTGCCGGCCGGCGGGCCGCCCACGCGCAGCAATGCCACGGTGATGTTGTCGCTCTTCGGCTTGGCGCGATCGAACGCGCGCTCGACGAGATGCTTGGCGCCGTCGTCGCCGAGCTTCTTGGCGGCGAGCGCCGCCGCCATCTCGGCCTGCGGGATCATCTCCCAGAGCCCGTCGGAGCAGACGAGGAACGCGTCGTGCTCCTTCACGTTGTCGGTGCCGAAATCGGGCATCGGCGGCGCCTCGCCGCCGAGGCTCTGGGTCAGCCGATTTTGATCGGGATGAGTCCCCATCTCGTCCTCGGACACCTTGCTGAGGTCGACCAGCATCTGCACGACGGAATGATCACGCGTGAGCCGCGACACCTGGCCGTCGCGCAGGCGGTAGATGCGGCTGTCGCCGACATGGGCCCAATGCGCGCCGCCGTTCTTGAGATAGAGCAGCGCGCAGGTGCTGCGCGGCGTGAGCCCCTTCTCGGCGCCGGCCTTGTTGATGGCCTCGTGCCCTTCGCGGATGATGCGCTCCAGCAGGCGCTTCGGCTCGAGCGGCGACTTCTTGTGCTCGGCCCAGACGCGGCGGGCCACGTCTGCGACCTGCGCCGATGCAAGACTGCCGCCGGCGTGCCCACCCATGCCGTCGGCGACCAGCACGAGTTGCTCGGTGCGCCCCTCGTCGGTCAGCACGAGTCCGGCATCCTGCTGCTCATTGCGGCTGCCGACGTGCTGGGCGTATCCGCGCTCGATCTTCATGGCCGTCCTATCGTGGCTGAACTTGGGTGCGCCATCTAGAGCGTCCAATCGACGACGGGAGTCTTCTCGCCGTTGCGGAACGGCGTCACGACGATCGCGGTGGTGTTGTCCTGGCCGCGCCGGTTCTTCACCTCGACGGCCTTCAACAGCTTACGCGCGAGGTCGAGGGCGTCGGCGTCTTCCGCGAGAATTGCGGCGATTTCTTGATCCGCGAGGGTCTGCAACCCGTCGCTGGCGAGCAGGAACTTGTCGCCGGCCTTGAGCCGCACCGGCGATTCGCGGAGATCGAGGCGCGGAATCGGCTCCCCGATCAAGGCCGAGCGCAGCGCGTTCCGGTGCGGGTGGCGGGCCGCTTCCTCGGGCGAGAGCGCGCCCGCGGTCACCTGCTGCGCGATCAGCGGCGCCATCGAGTGGTCCTCGTTGAGCTGCTTGATGCCGCCGTCGCGGAAGCGCCAGAACGGCGAATCGCCGACGCTCACCCAGACGAGGCCGTCTTCGAGGAACGCGGCCGCCACCAGCGTGCAGCCCATGCCGGTCAACTGCGGATTGCCCTCGGCGTCGGTGCGGATGCGCTCGTTGCTCTCGTTGATGCTCTTCACCATGCGGTCGGTCGCCGAGCCCGGCGAGCCCTGGTAGGACTCGAGGAACGTGTCGACCGCGAGCGCGCTCGCATGCGCGCCGCCGCTGTGTCCGCCCATGCCGTCCGCCAGCACGACCAGGAGATGCGATGGGCTCGGGTCGGTCTCCTTGAGGTCGTTCAAGAAGCCGAAATCGTCTTCCTGGTAGGGCCGGCCGCCTTGCAGTTGCAGGCCGGCGAACTGCCGTCCTGGAATCATGCGGGCAACCTCGGTCCTTTCTTGTCGTCCCCGCAAAAGCCGGGACCCACGCCCGATGCCGTGCCAGTCGATTGCATGCCCGTGCGGCGGAGACGCCGGATGGGTCCCCGCTTTCGCGGGGACGACAAGCTAGCGCTGATTCGCATCACCACAGCCCGAAGCACGGAAATCACTTCTGATACCAGTCGAAGCTCTTGCCGCAGAACGGGACGAAGCGGAGCTTGGTCTGTCCGAGGAGCACCTCTTCGCCGCCGGTGAGCTCGAGCGGCGACATCACCGGCTGGTCGTTGACATAGACGAGATTCCGCCCCTGGCCGGGCAGGATGTAGAAGCGGCGGTGGCGGCCGTCGAAGGTGATGGTCGCGTGGTTCTCGCGCGAGATCTCCTCGTCGCCGAAGTCGAGCGCGATGTTCTCGGTCGGCGCGCGGCCGATGCGGTTGTTGCCGTAGCCGATGTTCAGCGAGGCGCCGCGCCCCGGCCCCTCGATCACGGCGAGCCAGCCCACGACCGGGTCGGCGATCGTGAAATCGCCCGACACCGGCGTACCCGCCTTGGGGCGGCCGGCCTGCGAGAGTGCGCCCGCGCCGGCGCCGGCACCCGCGCCCGCGGCCTCGAGCGGCGCCGCGATCGGCGCCGATGCCGGACGATTCGGCCTATAGATCTTGGTCGCGGCGTTGTCCGCCGGCGCGTCGTCACGCGGCGCAGCCGCGCCCATATCGCGCGGCGCCGGCGTCGTCGCCGGCTGCGCGCGCGGCGGATCAGCCGCAACGTGGCCGCGCGCCGGCGCCGCCTCCTGGCGCGGCGCCTCGCGGCCGGCGTAGACGGTGGGCATCGCGTCGGCACCCGGTTGGGTCGCGCGATTGGCTTCGCTGCCCGGGCTCGTGTTGTCGCCGGTGGGCGTGGTGGCGATGTGCGTCGGCGGCACCTCCTCGCTGGCCTCGTCCTGGGCCAGGAGACGGTCGCGGATCGAGCGGCGCGGCACTTTGCGGGTCGCGTCCTCGCTCGCCTCCTCGGCGCTCCGAATGGTCTTTCCGTCGGGTCCTTTGCGCTGCATCATTCGTCATTCCTCCTCGTACCGGAGCCCCTCTGGGGATCCGGCCGGTTCACGAAATCATCATAGTCAAAAGCGCGATCAACACCAGAAACCGCCTGGCGCGCCGCCGATCGCCGGACGGCCCCTCTAACTCGAGATCTGCCACGTATTGTTGCGGTAGCACGCGACGCCGGTCCCCGACAGCGTGCGGCCGCCCACGGTCACCGTCTGCTGGAAACGGCGGCACATGTCCCGGCCCGGTATGGTGGCGATGATGCGGATCGTGCCGCTCGCACCCGAGCGCTGGTTGGTCCAGGTGCTGGGATTGGCGCCGTCGCGCGCCGAGGTGAGTGTGTACTGGAAGACGCGCTGCACGTAGAAGCAATCCGTCTCCGCCGCATACACCCCTCTCAACACCGAGTAGTCGCAGCTGACACCACGCGACGCGCGCTGCTCCTCCTGCTCGCGCTTGCGCGCCTCTTCCTGCTCGCGGCGGCGGGCTTCTTCCTGCTCCTGGCGACGGCGCGCTTCTTCCTGCTCGCGCCGCTGCTGCTCGCGACGGGCCTCTTCGTCGCGGCGGCGCGCCTCTTCCTCCTGGCGGCGGATGCGCTCTTCCTCGGCGCGGCGCTTTTCGTCCTCGGCCTGGCGGCGCGCATCCTCGCCCTGGTTGCGGCGCGCCTCTTCCTGCTCGCGACGCTTGCGCTCCTCTTCGGCGCGGCGCTTCGCGTCCTCGGCCTCGCGCCGGCGCGCCTCGTCCTGAGCCTTGCGGCGCGCTTCGTCTTCGGCCCTGCGCCGTTCGTCCTCGGCCTTGCGGCGCGCTTCGTCCTCGCTTTTGCGCCGGGCCTCCTCCTCGAGCTTGCGCTGGGTCTCGGCATCGGCGCTGATCTTGGTCGTGTCGGTGCCGCGCTTGTCCGCGCCCGTCGTGCCGGTGCCGAACAGGCCGTGATCGGGATTGAGCGCGATGTAGGCGCCGACGCCCGAGGCCGCGAGCAGCACGGCGACGCCCACCGCGATCGCCGCCATCTTGCCAGCGCCGCCGCGGCGCTGATGCGCGAGCGCGTCCTCGCGACCGATCGTGGGGAAGCGCATCGACGCCGAGCCGCCGAGCGTGGGATTGCCGGCCTGGGTGGCGGGAGCGCCTCTGCCGGCGAGCGCGGCGTGGCCGGCCAGCATCGTGGCGCTGCTCCGGGCCGAGGCCGCTTCGCGGCCCATCGTGGGCGGCGGCGCGGCCGGAACCTCCTGGCCGAGCAGCATCGCGCGCCACTGGTCGACGCTCTGCGGCCGCTGCTCCTCCTCGACCTTGAGGCCCTCGTCGATGGCGGCGAGGAACGTCTCGCCGAAGCGCCCGCGTCCGGCTTCGACCGCGGGCGTGATCGGATCGCGCTTCACGCGCGCCGGCGCTTCGGGCGGAATGCGCCCGGCCACGGCCTGATAGAGGATGCTGGCCATGGCGTAGATGTCGGTCCACGGGCCCTGATTGCCGTCGGCGAAATATTGCTCGAGCGGCGCGTAGCCGGGGGTCACGATCGAGGTGAGGTTCTTGCTCTTGCGCCCGACCGCGTTGCGCGCGGCGCCGAAATCGAGCAGTACCGGCGAGCCGTCCTCGCGGATGAAAATGTTGCCGGGCTTCAAGTCGCGGTGGAGGTAGCCGGCCTTGTGCACGACACCGAGGCCGTCGAGCAGCGGGATCACGAGGCTGAGCAGATCCTCTTCGGTGAAGTCGCTGCGGTGCTTGCGGAACAGCTCGGCCAGGCTCTGCCCGCGCTGATACTCCATCACCATGTAGGCGGTGCCGTTCTCTTTGAACGCGCGATACACCGGCACGATGTTGGGGTGACGGAAGAGGCCGAGCGTCTGGGCCTCCTTCATGAAGCGGTCGAGGCCCCATTCGTAGTCGTTGTTGTCGGCGGTCGAGCGCGGCTGCACCTTGGAATCGTCGCGCCGCACCGCGAACTCGGTCGGCAGGTACTCTTTGATCGCGACGTCCTTGCCGAGGTTGTTGTCGGCGGCGAGGTAGGTGATGCCGAAGCCGCCGTGCCCGAGCACGGATTTCAGCGTGTATTCCTGCAGCTGGTAGCCCGTCGGCAGGGCATTGAAATGCTGTTCGGTCATGGGCTCTCGGAGCAGGGGCGCCGCGCGGCGCCATGCAATAGGTTACGGGGACGGAATAGGGAGCCGTGCCCGAAGCGCCGCCGCGCGGCCTTCGAGGACATGCCCCGACACGGGC
>SBBV01000612.1 GCA_005240015.1 Candidatus Odyssella thessalonicensis
CGAGCGTGAGCCCGTCGCGTAGGCGCACGAACAGGACGACGCGCACGTCGCCCTGCCAGTCCTGGCCGATCACGAGCGACTCCACCACCTCGTCGAGCTGCTCGACCTGGCGGTAGATCTCGGCGGTGCCGATGCGCACGCCGCCGGGATTGAGCGTCGCATCCGAGCGCCCGTAGATGACGAAGCCGCCGTGCGGCGTGATCTCCACCCAATCGCCGTGGCACCAGATATTGGGGAAGCGCGCGTAATAGGCGTTGAAGTACTTGCTGCCGTCGGCGTCGTTCCAGAACCCGATCGGCATCGAGGGGAACGGCTTCGTGCAGACGAGATCGCCCTTCTCGCCGCGCACCGGCTTGCCGTCGTCGTCGAACGCGTAGACGGCCATGCCGAGGAACGGGCCCTGGATCTCGCCGCGCCAAACGGGGCTCAGCGGATTGCCGCCGACGAGGCAGCCGATGAGATCGGTGCCGCCCGAAACCGAGGCCAGGTGCACGTCGGCCTTGACCTTCCGATAGACGTAGTCGAAGCCCTCGGGGACCAGCGGCGAGCCGGTCGAGCCGATGCCGCGCACGGTCGAAAGCTTGTGGGTCTTGATCGGCTCCAGCCCGGCCTTGTTGCACGCGTCGATGAACTTGGCTGAAGTTCCGAACCACGTCATGCGCTCGGCATCGGCGAGATCGAAGATCACGTTGCCGGTCGGGTGGAACGGCGAGCCGTCGTAGAGCAAGAGCGTCGCCTCGGCCGCGAGGCACGAGGCGAGCCAGTTCCACATCATCCAGCCGCAGGTCGTGAACCAGAACACGCGGTCGCCCGGCTTGATGTCGCAATGGAGCTTCTGCTCGGAGAGGTGCTTCAACAGCGCGCCGCCCACGCTGTGGATGATGCATTTCGGCACGCCGGTGGTGCCCGAGGAGTAGAGGATGTAGAGCGGGTGGTGGAACGGCACCGCCGTGTATTCGACCGGGCGCGCGTCGAACGTCTTCAGATAGTCGGCCCAGAGGCGCGTGTCGCGAAGGTTGCGCAGATCCGGCGCGGGCGACGCGTAGGGCACGAGCAGCGTGCGCTTTACGCTCGGCAGCTTCTGCTGCACCTCGGCGAGCTTCTCCAGCACCGAATGCGTCTTGCCGCCGTAGTGATAGCCGTCCGTGCTGACGAGGAACTTGGGCTCGATCTGGCCGAAGCGGTCGAGGATGCCCTGCACGCCGAAATCGGGCGAGCACGAGGTGAACACGCCGCCCAGGCTCGTCGCCGCCAGCATCGCGATGATCGTCTCGGGCATGTTCGGCATGTAGGCGGCGACGCGGTCGCCCGCGCGCAGGCCTTCGGCGCGGAACGCCTGCTGCAGGCGCGAGACCTCGGCATTCAACTGCCGCCAGCTCATGCGCCGGCGCACCTTGTCTTCGCCCCAGAACACGAGCGCGTCCGTGTCGTCGTTGCGCCGCAGGAGGTTCTCGGCGAAGTTCAGCCTGGCGTCGGGGAAGAAGCGTGCGCCCGGCATCTTGTCGCCGTCGACGAGCGTGCGCTGGCCGCGCGTCTCGGCCTTGACGCCCGAGAACTCCCACACCGCGGTCCAGAACTTGTCGATGTTGGCGACCGACCAGTTCCACAGCGTGTCGTAGTCGGCGGCGGTGGCGCCGAAGCGCTGCGCTGCGAATTCGATGAAGCGCTTCATGTTGGTGGCGCCGGCGCGCGCCGCCGACGGCGTCCAGAGCGGTGCAGTCACGAAACCTCTCTCCCGCGTGTTGAGGCCGGGGAATTTGCGTCGGCGCCGCGCCCCGTGCAACCGGTCGGCGCGACGCATGGCTGCCCAGTGGCAAGCCACGGTGACTCGGGCATTGCCTGTTCCTAGAGTGGGCCCCGTGACGGACCGCGATTCGCCAGGGGAGATCACGCGGGCGGCGGCTGGATGATGCTCGCCTGCGCCCTGTTCGCGGCGATGACCGGGCTCGTGCGCCACGTCGCCGACAGCGGCGTGCACCCGTGGGAGATCGCGTTCTTCCGCAATTTCTTCAGCCTCGTCGTGATGGGGCCGTGGCTCGTCAGGGCCGGGCTCGCCGGCCTCAAGACCGCGCGCCTCAAGCTCTACACGCTGCGCGCCGCGGTCGGCGTCTTGAGCATGATGGCCTGGTTCTGGTCGGTCTCGCTGCTGCCGATCACCGAAGCGACCGCGCTCGGCTTCACCGCGCCGTTCTTCACCACGATCATGGCGGCGCTGATCCTGCACGAGGTCGTGCGCTTGCGGCGCTGGACGGCGGTGATCGTGGGCTTCCTCGGCACGCTCGTGATCCTGCGGCCCCACACCGGCGACATCCCGGCGCTCGGCGCCGGCGTGGCACTGTTCGCCGCCGCCACCCAGGCGGCCTCGACGATCATGGTGAAGACGCTCTCGCGCACCGAATCGCCGAACGCGATCGTCGCCTACATGGGCATCTATCTCACGCCGATGTCGCTCGTGCCGGCGCTGTTCGTCTGGAGCTGGCCGTCCGGGGCGATGATCGGCTGGATGGCGCTGATCGGCCTCGTCGGGACGCTCGCGCACCTCTGCTTCACGCGCGCCTTGAAGGCGATGGACGCCTCGCTGCTGGCGCCGCTCGATTTCGCGCGCCTCGTCTTCGTCGCCATCATCGGCATGGTCGTGTTCGATCAGATCCCGAGCGTCTGGACCTGGGTGGGCGCGGCCGTGATCTTCGCCTCGGGCGTCTATGTCGTGCGCCGCGAGCACGTCGCGGCACGCGAGGGCCGCGCCAAGCTGCCGCCCGCCCAGCCGCCGGCCGCGGAATAGGGGCTTCACGCGGAGCAGCGGCTCAGCGTGACCATTTCGCGGCTCGCCTTGGCCGGTTCGCTCTGCTAAAGAGCCGCCCGCTCGAAAACTTCGAATTGCGCTTAGGGGAGGATTTCCATGGACGTCAAAGGCCATTCCGCGATCGTCACCGGCGGCGGCTCGGGCCTCGGCGAGGCGACCGCGAAGCTGTTGGCGCGGAAGGGCGCCAAGGTCGCGGTCTTCGACGTGAACATGACGGGTGCCGAGCGCGTCGCCAAGGAGACGGGCGGCGTGGCCATCGAGTGCAACGTCGCCGACATCGCCAGCACCGAGAAGGCGTTCGAGGCGTCGCGGAAGGCGGTGGGCCCGGCGCGCGTGCTCATCAACTGCGCCGGCATCGGCGCCGGCGAGCTCTTGGTCAAGAAGGACGGCTCGCCCTCGGGCGCCGAGCTGTTCCAGAAGACGGTGGCGGTCAACCTGTTCGGCACCTTCAACTGCATGCGCATCGGCGCCGCCGACATGTCGAAGCTGCCGCCGCTCGCCGACGAGGAGCGCGGCGTCATCGTCAACACCGCCTCGGTCGCGGCGTTCGAGGGCCAGATCGGCCAGATCGCGTACAGCGCGTCGAAAGGCGGCATCGTGGGTCTGGGCCTGCCCGCGGCGCGCGAGCTGGGGCGCTACGGCATCCGCGTGATGACGATCGCACCCGGCTACATCCAGACGCCGCTGCTCGATCAGGTGCCGGAGAATTTCCGCACCGCGCTGTTCGCCTCCCAGGTCTTTCCCAACAAGCGCTTCGGCAAGGCCGACGAGTACGCGGCGCTCGCGCTCTCGATCGTCGAAAATCCGATGCTGAACGCCTCGGTGATCCGCCTCGACGCCGGCACGCGCATGCCGCCGAAGTGACGATTGCCGCGCCGCGCTGCGGCGCGCAGCCGTCACCATGAGCGCAGCGAAGGGTCTCTCTCCAAATGGCTAGAGATGCTTCGCTTCGCTCAGCATGAGAGTCTGACGGAGAAGAAGAAATGCTCGAGCTCCGCCCCAACTGCGAATGCTGCGACCGCGATCTGCCGCCGGAATCGCAAGAGGCCGTGATCTGCTCGTTCGAATGCACGTTCTGCCGCAATTGCGCGGAGACGGTGCTGGGCGGGCATTGCCCCAACTGCGGCGGCGAACTCATGCGCCGGCCGGTGCGTCCCAAGGAAAAACTCGTGAAATATCCGGCCTCGCGCGAGCGCAAGCTGAAGGCCGGCGGCTGCGCGCCCGCGCGCGCAGCCTGATGCCGTCCCAGTTCCCGCCACCGTTGCGCCATGGCGGCGCCGCACGCCACCCATGCGGCGAACGGCCGCGCCCCTCATACGTAATACCAGCATCGGACCTTCCCCCGCCGGGCCTGCGTGGCCGGGCTTACAGACGGAGGTGACGATGCTTGCACGCGACATCATGACAACCGAGGTGTGCACCCTCGCACCCACCACATCCGTGCTCGAGGCGGCGCAGTTGCTCGTCGATCGGCGCATCAGCGGCGCGCCCGTGGTCGACGGCGCGGGACGCGTGATCGGAATCGTGAGCGAGGCGGATCTCATCCGCCGGGCCGAGCTCGGCACCGAGAAGGAATGGTCGGGCTGGCGCGAGTTCCTGATGGCCAAGCGCACGCTCGCACACGAATTCATCCGCAGCCACGCCACCAAGGTCGGCGACGTGATGACGACGCCGGTCTGGACCGTCAGCGAGGACACGACGCTGGCCGAACTCGCCGAAATGTTCGAGAAGCGGAACATCCGCCGCGCGCCGGTGGTGCGCGACGGCAAGCTCGCCGGCATCGTGAGCCGCGCCGACATGGTGCGGGCACTGCTGCAATGCTGGGCGACGGCGCATCCGCCGACCGCGGTCGACGATGCGGCGATCCGCCAGTCGATCCTCGATCACGCCGCCGCCGAGCGCTGGAGCGACACCGCGATGCTCAACGTCGAGGTGCACGACGGCGCGGTCGATCTCTACGGCGTCGCCGATTCCGAGGACGTGGCGCGCGCGCTCCAGGTGCTCGCCGAGTCGCTGCCCGGCGTCAGGAGCGTCCAGAACCATCTCCAGATGCGCACCGCCACGCGCACGCATCACGCGGTGTGATGTGTTCTCCTCCCCCGCGCAGCGGGGGAGGAGAA
>SBBV01000172.1 GCA_005240015.1 Candidatus Odyssella thessalonicensis
GGGGGCGACAAGGTTGTGATTGCTGTTGATCACGCCTTCTTCGCCGGCAGCGCCAAGCGGATGTGGAGCTCGCGCAGGCGCTTCTCGTCGACCGGCGCCGGCGCACCCATCAGGAGATCCTGCGCCTGCTGGTTCATCGGAAACGCCACGACCTCGCGCAGATTGGGTTCGTTGGCGAGCAGCATCACCATGCGGTCGATGCCGGGCGCCGAGCCGCCATGCGGCGGGGCGCCGAACTTGAACGCGTTCAGGAGCCCCGAGAACTGCGCCTCGAGCTGCTCCTTGGCGTAGCCCGCGATCGCGAACGCCTTGTACATGATGTCGGGGCGATGATTGCGGATGGCGCCCGACGACAGCTCCACGCCGTTGCAGACGATGTCGTACTGGAACGCCTTGATCGTGAGCGGATCGTTGGCGTCGAGCGCGTCGAGCCCGCCCTGCGGCATCGAGAACGGGTTGTGGCTGAAGTCGATCTTCCCGGTGTCGGGGTTGAGCTCGTACATCGGGAAGTCGATGATCCAGCAGAATTTGAAGCAGCCGGTCTCGTAGAGCCCTAGCTCGCGCCCGATGCGGATACGGGCCTCGCCCGCGAACTTCGCCGCCTGGTCCTTGGGATTGCAGACGAAGAACACGGCGTCGCCGTCCTTCAAGCCCGTGGCCGCCTTCAGTTGCGCGGTGCGCGCCTCGTCGAGGAACTTGGCGATCGGGCCTTTGCCGGCGCCCGCCTCGAACACGATGTACCCGAGCCCGCCCTGCCCCTGCTCGCGCGCCCACTCGTTGAGCTTGTCGTACCAGGAGCGCGGCTGCGCGGCGCCGCCGGGCGCCGGGATCGCGCGCACGACGGCCCCCTTTTCGATCGCGCCGGCGAAGATCTTGAAGCCGGTGCCGCGCCAGATCTCGGTGACGTCGGCGATGACGAGGGGGTTGCGCAGGTCCGGCTTGTCGATGCCGTATTGCAGCATCGCCTCTTCGAACGGGAGGCGCGGGAACGGCGGCTTTGTCACGGTCCAGGGCTTGTCCTTGTTGAAGCCCGCGAACTCCTCGAACACGCCGGCCAGCACCGGCTCGATCGCGGCGAAGACGTCCTCCTGCGTCGCGTAGCTCATCTCGAAGTCGAGCTGATAGAACTCGCCCGGCGAGCGGTCGGCACGGCCGTCTTCGTCGCGGAAGCAGGGTGCGATCTGAAAATAGCGGTCGAAGCCCGAGACCATCAGCAGCTGCTTGAACATCTGCGGCGCCTGCGGCAGCGCGTAGAACGTGCCGGGGTGCACGCGGCTCGGCACGAGATAGTCGCGCGCCCCCTCGGGACTCGAGGCGGTCAGGATCGGCGTCTGGAACTCGGTGAAGCCCTGCTCGATCATGCGCCGGCGGATCGAGGCGATCACCTCGCTGCGCAGCATGATGTTGCGGTGGACCTTCTCGCGGCGGAGATCGAGAAAGCGGTATTTGAGGCGCACCTCCTCGCCGTAATCCATGTCGCTGTTGACCTGGAGCGGGAGCGCATCGGCTGCACTCTCGACCTTCGCCTCCTCGACGCGGAGCTCGACCTCGCCGGTCGGGATGTTGGGGTTCACCGTCTCGGCGCTGCGCTTCACGACCTTGCCGGTGAGCGTCAGCACGGTTTCGAGCTTTGCGTCGTCGAGCACTCCGAAGACCGCGCTGCCGGTGTCGGCCACGCATTGCGTGATGCCATAGTGGTCGCGCAGATCGACGAAGAGCAAATTCCCATGATCGCGCTTCCGATGGACCCAGCCCGAGAGGCGCGCCGGCACCCCGGCATGGGTCGCGCGCAATTGGCCGCAGGTATGGGTGCGATAGGGATGCATTAGGCAGAGGTCAGAGGTCAGAGGTCAGGGATCAGAGGGCAACGTCCGCCTGTCCGGTTCGCGCGGAACCGGCCGAACGGCTCTGAAGCGGGAAAACGCGCGGGAAAAGGCACCGGCCTCGCGGCTTTGTCAAGCAGCGCGCCTGCGCCTTCCGGCCTGATCCTTGTCCTCCGGAATCATGGACCCCGCCGCGCCATTCAAGGCTGATCGGCGGGGTCCTCGACATGTTGTCGAATGTCCGGCAATCGCGCCGGATGAGATATCGCGTGCCAAGAAGTGGCCGGCTTCCCGGCTACACGTCTGGTTTGGTTCAATTGTCGTTAAACGGCTCGCGTCATCGCGACCAAGCCTGGCTTATCGCAGCTGCGGGTCAACGAGCCGCGGGCCCCGTCTCTGGACGAGGCCCAGGACATATGCCCGGTGGAGTCATACCGCGGGGCACTCCCTGGTTAGGTTCCTCGTTCGGCGTCGTACTCACAAGGCGCGGCGCGTCTGACGCGGGCGCGGTGCGGTTACGACGCAAGCCAAATCTATGCCCTTCGCCAAAGAGTGCAAGTCCGTAATTGTCGCGACTCCTTGGAACAGCGCCGAGGGCGGATCGTAGGCCTGACTTTTTTCCCGTGCGCGGCGATTGAATTTTCTCGTTCGCCCTTGCGCGGCGGCTGTGGCACAGGGCTTTTGCGGCCGTCGCCGCTTATCGTCCGCGCAAGGCGAGACTAGTCCGCGCGGCCGAATACGCGCGCCAGGAATCGGCCCAGGTCGCGATTCGATTTTTCGCGCACCGCTTCGTCGGCGCCGATCGGATAGGGCGGGCCGATCGCGCAGAGCCCGAGGATCACCTTCCGCAAGAACGGCGCCGACATCGGCAGGTAGGTGTTGAGATCGCGCACCGTGCCGTCGCGCTCCACCTGGAGCCGGCAGGCATGCATCGTCCGCCCGATCTTGCGGCGGCCCCAGCCACCGTCCCACTGGTGCGGCGCGCCCTGATAGACGACGATCTCGACCGCGCTGCTGCCTTTGCGCAGGTCGGCGGCGAACTCGTCGCAGCGGGCGCGGTCAATCAGAATGTCCTCGGTGCCGTAGAGGTAGAGCAGCGGCGCGCCGGTCGTGCGCGGATCCGAGAAGCGCGCGATGCAGGGCGCGTAGAACGCCACGTGGCCGGCGAAACGGCGGCCCTTGCCGAGCTGCGCCGCGAAGCGCGCATTCATCGCGTACATGCTGGCCATGCCGCCGTAGGAGAAGCCGATGAGGGCAACGCGCGCGGGGTCGATGCCCGGATGCCGCTCGGCGAGATAGTGCAGGCCGGCATAGGCGTCGGCGATCATCATGCTCTCGGTGATGTTGAGCAGGCGGTCGACGAAGCCCATGCCGAGCTCGCGCCGCGCCGCGAACACGTCGATGACGAGCGCCGCCACGCCCATCGCCGCGAGCTGGCGGCTGTAGGTCATCTCGCGCGCCCAGAGCACGCCGCCCGAGCCGTGCAGCATGATGACGGCGGGCAGCGAGCCGGGCTTGTGCCGGCCGGGCGGCATGAACAGGGTCGCGCGCGCCGCCACCTTGGGCGCTTGGGCGAGATCGGCGAAATCCTCCGGGCTGAACGGCGAGGCGCTCGGGAAGGTCACCTCCTGGCCCTCGATCCGCTCGATGGCGCTGCCGTTGGGCCAGGGCGCCAGCAGCGGCGCGCGCGTCTCGGCGGCGGCGGTCGCTGCCGCCACCGTCGCCATGGCTATTCCGACGAGAACTGCCTTCATGCGACCTCGCATAACAGGGATCAGACGGCAGAGACCAGATGGCAGATGGGCTCCACCGCCCGAATTGCCATCTGCCCTCTGGCATCCGACCGCTGACATCTGATACCTGATACCCATGCCGTTGATCAGCGACAATGCGCGCCTCCAGGAATTTTGCGCGCGCCTGGCGGAAGAAGAATTCGTCGCCGTCGATACCGAATTCATCCGCGAAAAGACCTACTACCCGCAGGTCTGCCTGATCCAGCTTGCCGGCGAGAGCGAGGCGCGCGCCGTCGATGCGATGGCACCCGGGCTCGATCTGACGCCGGTCTACGACCTCATGCGCAACCCGAAGGTCCTGAAGGTCTTCCACGCCGCGCGGCAGGACATCGAGATCTTCATGATGAAGATGGATGCGGTGCCGGCACCGATGTTCGACACGCAGGTGGCGGCCATGGTCGCGGGCTTCGGCGAGCAGGCGGGCTACGAGACCCTGGTGCAGGCTCTCGCCCGCGCCAGCATCGACAAGTCCGCGCGCTTCACCGACTGGGCGCTGCGCCCGCTCACCGAGAAGCAGATCGCCTACGCCCTCTCCGACGTCACGCACCTGCGCACGGTCTACAAGAAGCTGAAAGAACGCCTCGACCGCAGCGGCCGCCACCATTGGGTCGAAAGCGAGATGCAGATGCTGACCGACCCCGCCACCTACCGTGCCGATCCGCGCGAGGCGTGGCGGCGCTTGCGCGTGCGCTCGCCGAAGCCGCGCTTCCTGGCGGTCCTGCGCGAGCTCGCCGCCTGGCGCGAGATCGCCGCGCAGCAGCGCGACATCCCGCGCCAGCGCATGGTGCGCGACGAGGCGCTGATCGAGATCGCCGCCCACGTGCCCAAGACGGCCGACGAGCTCGCGCGCACGCGCGGCCTCTCGGAC
>SBBV01000299.1 GCA_005240015.1 Candidatus Odyssella thessalonicensis
CGCCGGAGTTCCGCAACCGGCTCGACGCCACGATCGGCTTCAACAACCTGACGCCGGACGTGATCCGGAAGGTCGTCGACAAGTTCATCATGCAGCTCGAGGAGCAGCTCGCCGACCGCGGCGTCTCGATCGAGATGACCGACGCGGCCAAGTCCTGGCTCGGCGAGAAGGGCTACGATCCGCAGTTCGGCGCCCGTCCGCTCGCGCGCGTGATCCAGGAGAACTTGAAGAAGCAGATCGCCGACGAGCTCTTGTTCGGCAAGCTCATCAACGGCGGCACGGCCTATGTCGACTTGAAGGACGGCCAGCTCTCGATCGTCTGCCAGCCAGGCAAGGGCAAGAAGAAGAAAGACGACGGCGAGGAGGGCGACGAGCCGATCGAAGGCGGCGGCGCCGAGTCGCCCGGCGACAAGGAGCCGGAAATCGTGCGGTAAGCGGCGAGGTTCGCGTTTGCGAGAAGCGCAGGGGCGGGTTTCAAAGCCCGCCCCGTCGCGTTTCTGGCCTCAAAACCGTCATCCTGAGCGAAGCGAAGGAGCTGACGTCACTGCCGACGTCATAGGCCGCAACAGCTTGCCCGCGTGCGCCACGCGCGCCTTGGTCGGAGGAGTGCTCATGCAGGTCCTGCGACGCGTTTTCGCGCGTTTCCTCGGCGTGTTTCTTGCGGCGGCTGCAGCCGTCGTCCTGGCCGGCGCCACGGCGCTAAGTGCCGGTGGACCGCCACCGGCCGAGCAGTGCGGCACCGGCGGGCCTGTTGCGGCATCGCCGATCGCCGCGCTCATGGCGATGCTTTCGGCGCCGGACGAGGTGCGACCCCAATCGCGCGGTGAGGCAGAACCGGCGCAGTGGCGCGGCGGCTGTGCAGCGGGGATGCTGCCGACGGGCGATGGATACTGCATCCCGCGCGGAGCGGATTATTGCGGCGGCGGCCGGCACTGCATGAACGGCGCGTGCCTCCCCGGCGGCCGAGGCTGTTGCCCGTTTGGCAGCCATTGGCGCACGACCGACGGCTACTGCGTTCCGCGCAACGCGGCCTATTGCGGCGGCGGGCGCTATTGCACGAGCGGGCGGTGCATCGGCATAGACCGGTGCGGCTAGTCGGGCCGAGGCAAACGGGCGACGTGGCGCCGCCGGCGCTCCTAAAGCTTCCCCGCCCGCGCGAGGCGCGCCTTCGTCGCCCATTCCTCGGCCTTCTTCTCGTCGGCGGCGCGGCCGAGGCCGCCGTTGAGGTAGAGCTCGGCCAAGCGGTCCATCGCGGTGACGTGGCCGGCGTCGGCGGCTTTCTCGAGCCAGTGGAACGCCTGCGCGTCGTCCTTGGCCGTGCCGCGGCCCTCGGCGTAGCAATCGTAGGTGTCAAACATCGCGATCGGGTCGCCGAGCCGCGCGCCGGCCAACGAGACGCGGAACACGTCCTCGGGCCGTTTGATGATCTCGTAGATGATCGCGGCCGCGCGGTAACTTTCGATGTGCGTCGGCTGGAGGCGCATCGACTGCTCGATCGGCTCGACCGCGTCGGCGTAGCGGCGCACGAAGGCGAGCATCCACGCATACTCGTAGAAGGCGCGGCCGTCGGAGGGCGTGAGCCGCGTGATCTCGCGGTATTGCCCGATCGAGCCGTCGTAGTCGGCGGCCCGGGCGAGGCTCTGGGCATAGAGGCGGCGCAGCGCGGGGTCGGCGGGCGCCGCTGCCACCGCGGCGGCGCAGGTGCGGAAGTCGCCGCGCGAAGCGCCGGCGGCGCAGCGCTCGGCGAGCCCCTCGTCCTGCGCGGCAGCCGGTGCCGCGATCATCGCGAGCAACGCGGCCGTGCGGAAAGTCCTGTGCATTGTCGATGAACCCCGGAGCGGAGGCACGCACTGGGACCGCGCGGTTTCCGAACGCATGCCTAACGGCGCACGGTTCGGGAGCCGCACGGTCCCATCGATACTACCACGTTTCACGCTTAGCGTCAGTTCACCACCACCGGTTCAACTTTTCGTGTCGCCGGCGCAGCGGAACGGCGCGTGCTCGGCCATCGCCTCGATATCCAGCGCGATGGCACGGCGCTCGCGCTCGAGGAACTCGGCGACGGCGCTCTTGAGGCGCCGGTCCGCGATCCAGTGCGCGCTGAACGTGCGCACCGGCTCGTAGCCGCGCTGGATCTTGTGTGGCCCCTGCGTGCCGGCCTCGACGCGCGCGAGCTTGTGCGCGATCGCATAGTCGATGGCCTGGTAGTAGCAGGCCTCGAAGTGCAGGAACGGGAAGTCGCCGCCGGCACCCCAATTGCGGCCGAAGAGCGCGTCTGCGCCGCGCAGGTTGAGGGCGCCGGCGATCGTGGCGCCGCCGCGCGAGGCCAGCATCATCACGACCTTGTCGCCGAGCTCGGTGCCGAGCCGGCCGAAGAACTCGCGCGTCAGATAGGGATAACCCCACTTCCGGTCGTAGGTATCGACGTAGAACTTGAAGAACGCATCCCATTCCCGGGACTTCATCTCGCCGCCATGCACGGGCCGCACCGCGATGCCGGACGCGCGCACCTGCTCGCGCTCCTTGCGGATCTGCTTCCGCTTGCGCGAGGCGAGTGCTGCGAGGAAATCGTCGAAGGTCTCGTAGCCGCGGTTGAACCAGTGATACTGGCAGCCATGGCGCAGCAGCAGGCCGGCCTCTTCCGCCAGCGCCGCTTCCTCGGGGGCGAGAAACGTGATGTGCACGCTGCTCACCTTGAGCGCACGCGCGACCTCGACCAGGCCGGTGAGCAGCGCAAGGCGGTGGCGCTTCTGTGCCGGGCCGGGCGGCGCCAGCAGGCGCGGGCCCGGCACCGGCGTGAACGGCGCCGCCACCTGCAGCTTCGGGTAATAGCGCCCGCCCGCGCGTTCATAGGCGTCGGCCCAGCCGTGATCGAACACGTATTCGCCGTAGGAATGGCTCTTGAGGTAGGCGGGCGCCGCCGCGAGCAGCCGGCCGGCCGGATCCTCGAGCAGCACGTGCTGCGGCAGCCATCCGCTCCGGCCGCCGGCGCATCCGGTATCTTCGAGCAGGCGCAGGAACGCGTGGCTCACGAACGGATTGACGCCGCCGGCGCAGCGATCCCACGCCGCGGCGTCGACCGCCGCGATCCTGTCGATCGTGCGGACGGTCAGCGCGTCGGCGCCGTCGGGCATGGGCGGAACGATGCAAGCGCAGTCATGCCCCGAAGCTTATGCAAGGGCCGCGCCCAGGCAAGGTCGCCGGCTGCACCGGCTTCGAGGCGAAGCCGCGCTTCGCCTGCTGTGAGTCGCGGAGTGAGTTGCCGCGACAGCGCCCCCCGGCGCGCTTTCTTTCGTCCACGCCGAGGAAGAGCGCGGCTCGAGCCGCGCGCTCCCAATTCTTCTCCGCGTCTTCGCGATCTGTCCTAGCAATGCTGGGCAGCGAGCCGCGCGCCCTCCGCCTCGATCGTCTCCTCGAGCGCGGCCATGAAGGCGCGCTTGTCTTGGTCGGCGCGCATCGCGGGGAGGAACGCGACGGTGGCGGTGCCCGGGCGCTTCGTCTTCTGGCGGCGGTCCCAGCAGCGGCCGATGTCGGTCGCGACCGGAATCACCGGCAGGCCGAGTTCGGTGGCGAGGTGATAGACGCCGGCGCGGTACCTGCCGCGGTCGCCGACTTTCATCAGCGTGCCCTCGGGATAGATGAGGATCGGGCGGCCGGCGTTGGCGGCGTTGTGGCCGCCCTTGGCGAGTGTCGACCGCTCGCGGGCACCGCCGTCGGTGTCGACGAGAACCATCTCGAGCTTCCGCAGCACCGGCCCCACGAGCGGATACTTGCCGACTTCCTTCATCGCTACAAAGGCCACGTCGTCGATGAGCGCCATCTGGATGAGGCCGTCGGCCTCGCTCTGGTGCTTGCTGGCAAGAATGTAGGCGCCGCGCGCGGGCAGGTTTTCACGGCCGCGGATTTCGATGCAGATGCCGGCCAGCTGGCGCATCAGCCAGAGCACGCCGCGCGCATAGCACTTCATCGCGCGCGCCAGCGGCCGGCGCCCCGGCCACAGCAGCAGTGGATAGACCGCGAGCACGAAGAGGAACGTGTAGGCGAGGAAGGCGCCGTTGAAGACACGCGAGCGCAGCTTAAGCGCGAGGCCCTTTGCAGGTGCTGCGGCACCTGTCGGGCGCAGCGTCTCGACGGCGTCGGTCGCGATCGTGGGCGCGTAAGTGAGAGGCGCAGGCATGGGACCCTCGTAATAGAAGTGAGTACTTACTTACATCAGGGATGAAGCAATGTCAAGCCGGCACCCGGGCTCGCGCCTGAGCGAAAGGAGTAGCGGAAAAACCTAGTGGTTGTGCCTAGTTAGATCGCGAAATTCAGGCTCGTAGCAATCCGCCGGGCGCCGTCATATCCGCTCCGGCGCCGGCATTTGGCTGATCGCCGTGGCTCGCCACGCCTGCAAGCGAAAGGCGTAGGCGATGCGGGGCAGCAACTGCGGCCGAAGAAAGAGGAGGGCGGTCACATCGGCGAGCGCCGCGACGGCGCTCAGCGGGAGCCGCAAGGCAACGGGGCGGAACGAGCACTGCATGGCGCGAACCTCGCGCTGTCGATCCCGATTGGCCTACCCGGGACAGGAGCCTAGCAGGTGCCGTTGAACAGGCGGTGACGACCGCGTTCAGCGGCCGTTTAGCCGAGGTTGATCCGAGCACGGACGAGCACGGACAAGCACCGACAGGCCCGGACGCTTCCATTGGTCGGCGCACGTCCGCAAAGGTCCGTGCTCGTCCGCGAACAGGCGCCGCGCCGCGGCGCCCGCCTACTTCAGTTCGAACACCGCATCGACCTCGACCGCGACGCCACGCGGCAGGCTCGGCGCGCCCACGGCGAAGCGCGCATGCTTGCCGGCCTCGCCGAGCACCGCGACGAAGAGATCGGAGGCGCCGTTGACGACCTGGGGCTGGTCGTTGAAGTCGGGCGTGCAGTTCACGAACGCGCCGACCTTGGCGCAGCGCGCGACCCTGTCGAGGTCGCCGCCGCACGCCGCCTTCAGCTGCGCGAGGATGTTGAGCGCGCAGAGCCGCGCGGCCTGCTGGCCCTGCTCGACCGTGAACTCGCGCCCGAGCTTGCCGACGAAGGCGGGCTTGCCGTCCTGGATCGGGATCTGTCCGGCGATGAACGCCATCTTGTTCGAGACCACCCACGGCACGTAGTTGGCGGCCGGCGCCGGCGCCGGCGGCAACGCGATGCCGAGTTCCTTCAAGCGCGCTTCGATGGCTCCGGCCATGGCGTCCCCCCGATGTCGTGATCAGCCGCGATTGGAAGCGGCGGGTGCGGAGCCTAGGATGCGCCCCCGCCGCCGTCGAGAGGATTGCCGAAATGGATGCGATGCATGAGGCGAGGTTCACGCGGGGCCGCGGCGGAGTCATGGCGATCGCATTCGCCGCTCTGCTGGGCGCGCCGGCC